>JBJTPZ010000244.1:0-18523 GCA_046075365.1 Planctomycetaceae bacterium | reverse complement strand
TGAACTGAACCCCGCCAACGTGCGCCTGGAGCGTCGTCCATTTTCGCGAGTTGTCCTGGCGATCGGTGGCGACAGCAAGTGCAAACTGCGTGTCTGTGAGCGAAAGGCCCACAGCCGAATCTGTGCTGTAGTTGACTCCCGCGAACGCATTAATGCCGCTGCCGGCGATCGTCAGCAGGTCGGTGCTGACAGAGCTTTCATCAGACAGTGTGAGCGTTTCGGATGATTTCGTCACGGCAAGACTGCCGGAGACGTGGAAAAAGTCAGAGACAGCAATCGTGAGTGTGCCGGATGCCTCGAGCACCGGGCCGCGTGAGCCTTCGAAATCCAGCGTTACTCCGGTGTCCACAGTGACGCCATCGAGCGAGTCGGTGCCAGTTTTCACGAATACCATTTTTCGTGAAAAGTCAAGTACTTTGCCTGTCGCATCCGGCTGGTTAATTGAGACGCTCAAATCCTCGGCCGAGAGAGTGATCTCCGGCAGTCCGAGGATTTCAACGGAGCCGGCCGCGGCTGAAAGTGCAGTCCACTGGCGTGCGCGATCTGCCGTGGATGTGGCCATGACGAGTCCGAATTCGACATCGGACAGAGCCAGCCCCATACGGTTGCTGCTGTTGCCATTCACACCCGCGAACGCGCTGATGTGCTTACCACCGATTGTCAGCAGGTCGACATCCTGCACAGAACTTTGATCATCTGCCAGTACCAGCTGATCAGTCGATTTTTGTACTGAAAAGAAGCCGCTGAGTCTGAAAAAGCCGAATAGGTCAACATCCAGCGTTCCTGCCGCCCTGAGAATTGGTCCGTCTGCAGCAGCATAGTTCAGTGTTATGTCAGCCTGGGAGCTGACTGGAATGGAAAGCGGAGTTGTTTGGAAGTTAATAAGCGACCCGTTACTGGCCGGTCGACTGATGTCGACGGACAAATCGCTGGCCGACATGGACAGGCCGTTGATTCCTGTGACGGAGATATTACCGGCGGATGCCTTGAGTGCGGTCCACTGAAGGCTGGCGTCGGTCTGCGAAGTGGCCACAGCGACGCCGAGGCTGACAGCTCCGATGGCGAGGCCCATGGGGTTGTCCTGGCCACCGTTGATGCCGACGAATGCTGAGATATCTGAGGCTCCGATCGTCAGCAGATCGACGGCAGTCGCGGCAGAATCTGAGCCGATACGCAACTCGCTTTGCGACCTGCGAATTGCGAATGCACCTTCAGCGTGGAAGAATTGTGAGACGGTCAGGCTGAGAGTACCCGACACCTGCAGCAATTTACCCGCGTGGTCCAGAACGACCGGTGAATCGCCGCCGGTTGGGATCGTCACGGGGTGTGCAGAGAATTCGGCAACGGCTGTCGCTGCGGTGCCATTCAGTGTTCCACCGGCCTGGTTCAGCGAGAATGCGAGGCTGGTTCCAGCCGCCGTAATTTCTGAGATGCCGAGCAGTTCGGCTGTTTCGGCAGTGCCTGTTGCTGCAGTCCAGGTACGCTGGTCCTGACCGGTTTGGCTGTTGACCGGGGAAGCGAGCATGACACCAAAAGCTGCGCCGGTGACAGCGAGCCCAGTTGCGTTTGCGGTTCCCGACCGAATACCGGCGAAAACGTTGAGATCACTGCCCCCCAGCTGCAGCATCTCTACCGACACTGGTGTGTCGGTTCCGGTCACAAAAAGTTCACTGGTGGATTTCTCGATTGCGATGTTTCCGGAGATTCTGAAAAAGTCCTGAACCGTGAATTCGGCGGTCGCAGCGACGCTTTGCAGATTCGCAGCCATCGCAGGAACCACCACGGTGATTCCTGCTGCAGTGACTGTGCGCTGGTTCGCGGCAGTGCTGGCGGTGTTTTGAGCGACAGTTGCTGAACCACTGACAGAGGCCAGTCCAGCGCCTGCCAGGGCAAAATTTCCGCTGGCCCAGACCTGTCGGGTTCCGTCGGCGTTCAGCAGCAGCGCACCGGTACCGGCGGAGACTCCCGCGCTGAAGCCCGATCCGGCCTGCAGTTCGGCGGTGAATTGTGAGACGACGACTTCGATATTCTGCCCGGTCCGCTGGAATGCGGCGTTGCCGGAGATGTGTGCGAATTCACCGATGTCGACGCTCAGGCCTTGCGCCGAAAGCACCATCAGGTCCGTCGCGGCCGGGATATCAGTGAATTCATAGCTGACAGGCCCAATCGTGATCGTTTCACCGGTGTACTGAACATCGGTGGTGTTGTAACGCAGTGTTGCCTGCTCAGCAGATGCAGAGGCGAAGTCACCGCCGCTGAGTGAGAAGCCGCCCTGCACTTCAAGCACCATGGTGTCCGAGTCGGTCAGGACGAGGCCGAGGCTGGCATTTGTGAGTCCGGCTGAGAAGGAGCCAGCCTGCATTTGAGCTGTCAGTGCGGTAGCCACAGCCGTCACACTGGTGCCCGAGACATCGAAAGCAAAATCTCCTTCGAGATTGGCGAAACCAGCAATGTTCAGTTCGAGATTATCGCCGGCGAATCGTCGGGCGTGGGCCGGTACATCGATGGAGACGGACTGGCCGTTAACGGTTACGGTCCTTTGAATGTCTGCCGCAATCGTACTGCGTTCGGCAAACAGAGTCCCGGAAAGCGAAAAGCCGGGCAGTCCTGTCAGTGCTGCCGATCCGGTGACTTCCATCGCCCACGTGTTGTCGCTGGTAATCACCAGACCGAAGTCGGCGTCGGTAATTTCAACGCCAGCGGTCTCCTGATCCAGTGTGACATTAATCCCTGTGCCCACAACCAGGGTTTCATCATCAGATTGTGCAAACGCGAGGGTCCCGGAGATCGCGAAAAATCCCGGCACAGACACACTGCCTGAGCAACTGAAAGCTGGATCTGTGTTGTCGAAGTAAGTGCTGAGAAATCTGCCGAAGGCGTCGCGCTGAGAATCCGGCGGTGCAAAATGCAGGCCACCGGGAAGTGCCTTGACCTCAAGGCAAAGACCGCCACTGACTGCTGTGACATCAAAGTAGCGATCGTTGGCGGGGAATGAGAACAGCCCAAAAGCGGTCGAAAACCGGCCCTCAATCTCGCCAGGGGAGGAGATGTTGAGGAACTGAAACTTCGAGCCAATGTCGGGCACATAGTCGTTGACCAGCTTCACGTCCAGCAGGCCTGCGAGCTGCACGGTGCCGGACCCCGACACGTTGATCTGGTCGAAGCCATCGATGTTGTTGCCACCAGCCGGATTCCCCGCGGTGTCACCACCAATCTCAATTTCAACGACGTCGTTCGCCGTCAGGATCAGGGAGTTGTAGTTCAGGACTTCCGTGAGATCGCTGGTCAGCATCAATCGCTGTTCCAGCGGCTGCGAACGGGGAGCAAAATCGGCAGATGTTCGGTAGCGGACTCCGGAGGCAGAGCAGCGACTGCGATTTCGTCTGCTGCGGGCAAAGTTGTCTTTGAGGTCCAGACGCAGACGATTCCAGAGTTGACGAAGACTCATTTCGGATTGACCTCAATGAAAAGCAGTAAGGGAACCTTCAGCAGAGTTCCGAGCAGGCAGGCGGATCTTGCTGGCGCACGAGCGTTGTTCACGCCCTTTACAGGATGGCAGGCGACAAGCCTGTGCAGGGCTTGTTTTGGGTTGATGCATCAACGGCTGCAGATCCAGGACTGCGTACTGTCTGCTGAGTCGGTGACAAAGCAAGCCGAAGAATGCGTAAAACGGGTAAAATAGGGCGTTTTATTTTGGGTGAATTCCCGCACGTAAGGCGTGTTGGTGCGGTCTGCACAGTCTTTTACCACGTGCGGAACTTCTGCCGTGTCAGCGCAAAATCGGCGACCGCGACTGCCAGTTCTCAAATCCTGCGCTGTGAGTCCTATGCGCAGGAAAGCAACCGCTGTCGCTCCAATTTGGGGGCAGTTGCTGATCCGGGGCAAGCCGTTTGCGGGGCTGCGCTGTTCTCCGGGGCATTTGCAATGGTGCGGAATTGACAGCCCTGTCAGAAGGGGCTGCTGCAGAATGGGTGCAACGCCATGGTAACAGCCATGGCGGACCCTGAAGCGGTCGCTGTTTCGTCGGGAAACTCAGAAGTCCCAGGCCAGTCGCATGCCGAAGCCGTCATACGAGCTGCCGTCCGGGGTGGCGATCGAATCTCGAATGGTGTGCGTGTAGTTGGATTGAATCTTCATGTTCGGATTCAGGAACCAGTTAAGTCCCAGCGTGATGTCCTGCAGTCGTCCGCCGTTGAGACCGGAATCCACGAGGCACAACTGGTTGTAACGAGCGCCCAGCTGAAATCCGCCCATGCCGCCGTTCTCGCCGAAGTTTTCAGCCGGTGACACGCGGCCAAATACCCCCTGCTTTTTTTCGTACTCGCGATGTTCGCCAGTCAGGAAGTACAGTGCTTCAGCATACCAGCCGTAGAAATATACGGTGCCAAGTTCAGCGGCCGCAGGAGCTGTCGTGCCGTTCCCGACAGCATTGTGGTTCCACGCACCAGTGTACTCGGCCTGGAACAGCAGTGAGTCCATCTGGTGCACAAACTCAAGGCCACCATATTGAATGTCATTGGCCAGAAACTGACCGGTGGTGGCGAATGTTGGGTTCATTCCGCCGAGTCCATTTCGCAGTGATCCGCGAGCGCGGTACTGAGTCTGACCGTTGTTGGGGTCTCGTAAACTGCCGGAGGCACCGATATGGGTCAGATACCGACCTTCATCTTCATACCACAGCAGTGCCGTGACGCGGCTGGTCCAGGCATACTCGCCATCCCCGATGCCCAGGCCGAACACGTTTGTATTGTTCTTGAAGAACCCCGTGGACCACGTGCCCTGCTCGTCAGCCCACGTGTCATAGACCACCACGCCCGGGGTGAAGCCGTTGTTGTAAGCGCCGTAGAAAATGTCCTGGTTGTACGAACGCTCCATGAAGTCCAGATAGCGACTGCTGGTCAAATGCTCGAAGCCGATCGGTTCCTTCACATCACCGACTCGCAGATTCCCCACGACCGGCAGTTCGCGGAAGGTGACCCAGAGGTCTGTGGGGGCAGGTACGCCAATGACTGTGGATTCCGTCGGGGGGGACGGCAGGTTATCGTTCACGGAATTGACAAAGTCGAATTCTGCACACCAGTCGATGGTTTCGTACATGGTGCCGTCAGCTCGCAGTCGAGCCCGGCGGAAGCCGATGGCGTCCTGGTCCGTGAATGGTCCTGTGCCATTGAAGGCCTGTGAATCACCGGCAAGGAAGACCGTATCAAACTGTACGCGACCTCCGACGTGATATTTGAAACGTTTGTCTTTTGTGGCGGCTTCGAAGCCGTTGTTCCATTTTGCAGAAAATGCTTTTGGATCTTCGCCGCCGGTCGCCGCCTGCTCGCCCTCGGCGATCACTCGCGAAGATGAAATTTGCGTCGCGAGCAGCTCGTCACGCTCACGCAGATCACTCAATTCCTGCCGCAACTGCTCGTTCTGCGTTTCAATCTGCTCGAGACGCGACTGTAATGTCCCGGGATCTTCTGCCAGTGAGGGCTGCTGAGTGCAGCAGGCCAGCAGTGCCAGGAGGCTGCTGCGAGTCACGTGGTGTTTGAGACTTTTGTGAGTCAACCATGAAGTGCTGGTGAGCATTTCGTGAGCCTTTGGTGATTTTTTTGTCAACGACAGGTGTCAAAATCGTCACAACCCCAAAGGTTTTCTCGATGTGAATTGTTAAGAATGGCGGTCAGGCAGAGTCTGACGGATGAGACGCAGGTACCGTCGTCGAGATGCGGCTGATTCTGCCGATCACGCGGTTTCAGCGGCCGATACCCTGCCCCGCAGGACGTCGCGACTTCTGGGCTTTCAGTTCGAAGTGTGCGTCCCCAAGGATATCAGTCAGGCCCTGCAGGAATTCGGGCCCCACGGTCACTCGACAGTCATTTCCCGTGGTCAGCACAAAACGCAGGCGATTGCCACGAATGGGAGTACCCTGCTGATCCTTGATGGCGTCGGTGCCGGAATCCACCAGCAGCACAACGTCGGTAGATCCGGGATAGCGCTGCAGCAAGCCTCGAACCCGCTGCATGTCGTCCACTGTGTGAATCCCGGTTTCGAAGCGGATTGCCACCTGTGACGTGAATTCCTTGTCGGCCTGATCCAGAGTCAGGATGCGATTGACGACGACATTGGGCTCACGGCCGCGACGGTCCACTTTGCCTGCAACGATCACAACGTTTTCTGTCTTAATGACTTCTTCGTACCGCACATAGTCTTCCGGCCAAGCTATGCAGCGAATAATTCCGGTGGGGTCTTCGAGGTCAAAGTTGGCGTATCGCGAGTGCCCGTTGCGGCTGGTTTTTTTGGCTGTGGCCAGTTTGATGGCTGAGATCATTCCGCCGATCACCACCTGAGTGCCGTCTTCCATATCGGCCAGTTCATTGTTGCGGCTGGTCGCATACTTCTCGACTCGCCTTGCGTGCTGAGTGAGCGGGTGAGATGTCAGGTAGAAGCCGATGGTGTCCTTTTCGTACTGCAGTTTTTGGGCGTGGTTCCAGTCTGCGACATCTGGCAGGGCAGCCACGGCATTTGGAGCATCATCGCCTGCGGCGTCGTCGTCACCACCGAACAGGTTCTTCTGTCCGCGAGCCTTGTCCTTCTGTCGTGCTGTGGCCGCCTGTACGGCGCGTTCCACAACAGCCAGCTGCTGGGCGCGATTACCGGGAAGTGCATCGAGCACACCGGCCTTAATCAGTGTCTCCAGCACACCTTTTGTCAGAACTTTGGGGTCTACTCGTTCCGTGAGTTCGAAGATATCCCGGAACGGTCCTTTTGCAGAACGTTCCTCAACGATGGCCTTTACGGCGTTCTCGCCAACCCCTTTGATTGCTCCCAGACCGAATGTGATGCGGCCGTCCAGCATCCCGAAATCAACCTCTGAGCGATTGATGTCGGGGGGCAGAATTTCCAGCTTCATGCGGCGTGCATCGTCCACATGCTCACTGATTCTTTCCGTGCTTTCCATTTCGCAGCTAAGCAGCGCAGCCATGAATTCGACGGGGTAGTGAGCTTTGAGGTAGGCTGTTTCGTAGGCAATCAGTCCGTAGGCGGTCGAGTGTGACTTGTTGAAGCCGTAGCCGGCGAAGGCCACGATCAGATTCCAGAGTTCCTGAGCGACCTGCTGGGGGATGCCGTTGCTGACTGCTCCTGAGATGTAATCCGAGTGGAACCCGGTGATTACCTTCTCTTGCTTTTTGCTGATCGCCTTGATGCACTTGTAAGCTTTGCTGAGCTCAATGTTGCCGACGCGGTTCAGAATTCGCATCACCTGTTCCTGGTAGACCATCACTCCGTAGGTCTCTTCCAGGACCGCATCGACAGTGGGATGTACTTTGCGGGGCGGCTTGCGGCCGTGCTTCACATCCACGTATTCCATGACCATGCCGCCTTCCAGCGGACCTGGGCGATACAGAGCAGACGTGGCGATGATGTCGGCGAAACAGTCCGGGCGCATCTTGGTCAGCAGGTCACGCATACCGCCGGACTCAAGCTGGAACACACCCTTCGTTTCACCACGCTGCAGCAGGGCAAACGTGCGAGTATCGGTCAGGTTGTTTTTGACCTGTTCGAGGTCAAAGTCCGGATGCGAACGCTTCACGTTCTGCACGGTTTTGTCGAGGATGGTAAGGTTGCGCAGCCCGAGAAAGTCCATCTTCAGCAGGCCGACCTTCTCAACCGTTGGTCCATCCCACTGCGTGATAATGTCTTCTTTGCCGGTAATGGTCTGCAGCGGCAGCACTGTGTCAAGCGGCACGTCGGCAATCACGACGCCGGCTGCATGAGTTCCGGCGCTGCGTGCCAGACCTTCAACCGCCATGGCAAAATCAAGCAGCTTGCGAGCCACCGGGTCGTTCGTCCAGGCGGCTTTGAGGTCGGCACTTTCGTCGAGAGCATCCTTCAGGCGAATATTGAGGGTGTCCGGGACCATCCCTGCCAGCTCGTTGACTCGCGGCAGCGGTACATTCAGTGCCCGGCCGACGTCACGGATTGCATTCTTGGCCTTGAGCGTGCCGTAGGTACCGATCTGCGCAACATTTCGCTCGCCATACTTCTGCTTCGTGTAATCGATCACCATCTGCCGTCGGTCGCGACAGAAGTCGATATCGATATCAGGTGGTTCGTTTCGGCTGGGGTCGAGGAAACGTTCGAACAGCAGGTCGTATTTCAGCGGGCAGACGTCGCCCAGTCGCAGCAGGTAAGCCACGATCGCGCCGCAGGCAGAACCTCTGGCACCACACGGGATGCCGTTGCGGCGAGCAAATTCGACGAAGTCCCAGACGATCAGAAAGTAACTGGCATAGCCCTTGGATTCGATCACACTCAGTTCGTAATCCAGCCGTTTCCAGTGAGCCTCTGTCAGTTCCTCGCCGTAGCGTTCGTGCATGCGTTCGCGGCACAAATCGCGGAGATACTGAATGTCCGTACGACCTTCCGGCGGACGATACACAGGATACAGTTTGCGTTCACCCAGCTGCATGTCGATCCGGTCGGCGATTTCCTGCGACCTGGATACAGCGTCCTCCAGCCCGACAAAACGGGAATACATTTCTTCAGGAGCACAGACGTGCAGGCCGTCATGCTCCATCTTCATGCGTTTTTCATCGTCGATGGTGGTGCGAGTATTGACGCAGAGCATGACATCCTGAACTTTGGCGTCGGCCTGAGTCAGGTAATGAGCGTCGTTGGTGGCAACCAGCGGCAGCCCCATCCTGGCGGCCAGATCAACCGTCATTTCCTTGCACTGACGCTGAATTTCAAAGCCGGAATTCTGGATCTCAAGGTAAAAGCGATCGCCGAAGACACGCACGTACCATTCCACCAGCCGTTTGGCTTCATCCTGACTGTCGGCCAGCAGCAGGCGAGACAGTTCAGACGAGGCGCAGCCGGACAGGCAGATGATGCCTTCATTGCATTCTTCCAGCAGGCCGCGGTCGATGCGCGGTTTGTAGTAGAAGCCTTCGAGGTATGCGGCGGATGACAGGCGGATCAGGTTGTCAAACCCGCGACGGTTCATGGCCAGCAGGGTCAGGTGTGTGGCTGCCTCTTTCTGGCGGCTGGCGCTGCGGTCCGTACGGACACCGGGGGCAACATAGGCCTCGTAACCCACAATGGGCTTGATGCCGCCGGACTTGCAGGCGTTGTAAAACTCAATGGCCCCGTAGAGGTTGCCGTGATCGGTGATGGCCACCGCATTCATCCCGCAGGACCTGACGTGCGACACGAGGTCCGGAATGCGGTTGACGCCGTCCAGCAGGCTGTAGTGAGTATGACAGTGCAGGTGTACAAAAGGCCGCGCAGAAGCAGCAGGCGCCACCGGCGCCGGGACAGGGTCCGCCATGAATCTGAATCCCGTGAGCAGAATATTTGCGTTGCGATCCGCAACAGTGGGAAGGATAGCAGGTGGTGCGGAGTTTCGACAGTCTGGCGACCGCTGGTGTCACAGGAATCTGAGCCCGCTGAATTGCCTCGCTCAGCCATTTCTGCGAATCTTACCTCCCGCCGTCATCTTCATTTCAGTCGCCTTTCGAAACCGGCACTTCCATGAAAATTCCATTCAGAATTGCAGCCTGCTCGCTGCTGCTGGCAACAGCCTCCCATCTGCGGACTCTGGCCGCCTTTCAGGATGAGGGGGCTGCCGCGGACAAACCCGGAACGATTGCTGAAATCCAGGCGGCTGCCATTGCCGGCGGAGTGGCGGAATTCGGTTACTGGGGCACTGACCCGGCAAAATACACGGGCTGGACGTCTCACTCGAATCGGCTGATTCCCGTGTATACCTATGGGACAAAAGGCGAGGCCGCAGGTGTCGATCTGCAGTCATGGTTTGGCGAACGCAGTCCGTATCGTTCGGCCGAGGCACTGCAGAAAATCTACGGGTATTTGCCCGAACGCACGGTAGACTCCCAGGCGGTCTGGATGGATCAGACCAACATTTTTGACATTCAGAAGGCTGCCGCCGCTGCAGGAAAGAAACACATCTTTCTCGTGGTGTTCGACGGAATGGACTGGCAGACCACTCAGGCTGCCGCACTGTGGAATCGCAAGTCGGTGAGCTATCGCGAAGGACGGGGCGACGGGACTCATTTTCAGCGGTATGATGCTGCGGGGACGTCACAGTTCGGCTTCATGGTCACCAGCCCTCACAACGAGGGCACGGACGTGGATGTCGATCTGCAGAAGGTGCTGAATCCCGGCGGCACAATGCGCGGGGGCTATGCGGCCGCCGCTGCAGGGGCAGCACCCTGGGAGTCTCCTGCGGATCCCGGCTACCTGATCAGCAAGGGACGCGGTGACAGTCCGCAGCACGCCTATACGGACTCGTCTTCGTCCGCCAGCAGCATGACGGCCGGAATCAAGACGTTCAACGGTGCAATCAATGTGGATGCTGCAGGTCAGCCGGTGACCACAATTGCTCACCTGCTGCAGGAGCAGGGCTGGCTGGCTGGAGCTGTCTCGTCTGTGCCCATCAGCCATGCGACTCCGGCTGCAGCTTACGCTCATAACGTCAGTCGAGATGATTACCAGGACCTGACTCGTGACATGCTGGGGCTGCCCTCGGTGGCCCATCCTCAGCAGCCGCTGCCAGGGCTCGATGTGATCATCGGCGGCGGGTACGGGGCCAAAGCGAAACAGGCTGACGGTGTCAAAAAACAGGGGCAGAACTTCATCGAGGGGCATGTGTATCTGGCTGACAGTGACCTGCAGGCTGCAGATATCAAATCCGGGGGCAAGTACACTACCGCCGTGCGGACAGCCGGTGCCGACGGTACGGAAGTGCTGAATGCTGCTGCGACCGCCGCAGCGGCTCAGAAAACTCGTCTGCTGGGTTTTTTCGGGCTGGGCAGCAATGGTGGGCATTTACCGTTTGCCACTGCCGACGGCGATTATGTGCCGACGTCGGGCGTGGGCAAAAAATCAGAGACCTATACGCCCGCTGATTTGCAGGAAAATCCCACGCTGGCAGAAATGACGGCGGCCGCCATTCAGGTGCTCAGTCGCGACAAAGGCCGGTTCTGGCTGATGGTGGAACCGGGGGATGTGGACTGGGCCAACCACGACGACAACATTGATAATTCCATCGGTGCCGTCAACAGCGGCGACGCAGCTGTTAAAGTGATCACGGACTGGGTCGAGAAAAACAGCAGCTGGAAGGATTCGCTGCTGATCGTGACGGCTGATCATGGTCACATGCTGAACATTTCGAAACCGGAAGTGATCGCCGGCGCGGCGGGAACCACGATTGCTCGTCTGGCCGATCCGCCGGGTATTCACAATCTGCTGCAGGCTGCTCCTGGGGTGTTTAGTGGCAGTGAGCCGGAGGGTGAGCGGGCATTTCGCAGCCTGCGGGACCTGCAGGTTTCAATGATCATCAGTGTTGACGGGGCCGAGCCTGACGTGGCGGGGGCAGCAAAGTTCGGGCTGCGTTATGTGCATATTCCCATCGGTTACGACGGCATCGATCAGCAGTCACAGCTGGCACTGGTGCGGGCAGCGCGTGAGGCTTCCGGGAACATCTACGTGCACTGTCATCACGGTCGCCATCGAGGACCGGCGGCGGCTGCTGTGGTGTGTCTGGCAGCAGGATCACTGACTGTGCAGCAGTCCGGCAGTCTGCTGGCTCTGGCGGGAACCAGTCCGGATTACGCAGGTTTATGGCGTGATGTTGCGGCCTGGCAGATGCCCGGGGGCGATGTGGTTCTGCCTGAACTCAGGGCCAGTGCCGGAACAGAATCGCTGGCAGCCGCGATGGCTCGAATTGACCGTCAGCTGGACGTTCTGAAAGCTGCTCGCAAGGCCGGCTGGATGGGTGAGACGGCACGGCCGGCTGGCCGGTCGGCGGAAGCAGCGCTGCTGATTGCGGAAGCGTTTCGGGAAAGTGGCCGGCACGCCGGGGCAGCTTACGATGAGCGATTCCGAACATTGCTGCAGCAGTCCGAGCAGCAGGCGCAGGAGTTATCAGCGGTGTTGCGGCAGGGGCAGGCGGAACTGGCTGCGCGGAATCTGTCGGAGCTGGAGAAAGCGTGCGCCGGGTGTCATGTGGAGTATCGCAACTGAGACTGGATGGAGCTGAGTGATGAGGCCTGGACTGTTGTGCTGGCTGCGGCTGGTTGTGTTGCTGGTGTGTGGCACCTGCATGGGGGGGCGGGTCAGCGGCCAGGACGTCTCGTGGCTGGCGGAAGTGACGCAGTCGCCGGCCAGTCCGGTGCTGCCGCATCCCGGGCGGATTGAGCCGCTGCTGGAGCTTGACGGAAAGCGGATTGGCAGTGTGCGGGAATGGCAGGCGGCGCGGCAGCAGCTGCGGCAGCGGTGGCTGCAGTTTTTGGGGCCAGTGCCGCAGTCTCCGGCCCTGGATGTGAAAATACTGTCAGCTGAGCGCGTGGGGACGGTCTCGCGTCAGCTGCTGGAATATTTCGGAGAACCAGGGTTGCGGGTGCAGGGTTATCTGCTGCTGCCGGACGATTCCGTCGGGCTGCCTTCGGGGGCCGCGTTTGGGGGAAAGCGTCCCGGGGTGGTGGGACTGCATCAGACGACGAATGTATCGATTGATGAGATTGCCGGTGTCAGCGGTCCGGCAGCCATGCAGATCGGGCTCAAGCTTGCGCAGCGCGGTTTCATAGTCTTTTGTCCACGCTGCTTTTTGTGGCAGGATGCAGCCAGTTTGAATGATGCGGTACGTCAGCACCGCAGTCGTCATCCGGAAACGCTGGGGATGGCGAAGATGCTGTACGATGCATCGCGTGCCGTGGATCTGCTGAGTGCATTGCCGCAGGTGGATGCCGCGCGAATCAGTGCGATCGGACACTCGCTGGGGGCGAAGGAAGTTTTGTATCTGGCTGCTTTTGATGAGCGTGTGCAGGCAGCCGTTTCATGCGAAGGCGGGCTGGGCTTTCGCAGCACGAACTGGGATGCTGACTGGTATCTGGGGCCGGCAATTCGTGATTCACAGTTTCCGCTGAACCATCACCAGTTACTGGCCCTGGCGGCACCGCGACCATTGCTGGTGGTTGGCGGAGAAAGTGGTCCTGGGGCAGCCGATGGTGAGCGATCCTGGGTGTTACTGAACGCTGCCCTGCCCGTCTGGCAGTTGTATCCGCAGCCCGTTCGGCTGGGTTTGCTGAATCACAGGCAGGGGCATGCCGTACCGGATGCAGCTTTTGAGCGGATGGCGGAATGGCTGACGGTGTATGCGGGCCTGTGAGCAGTGGTTGAAGACTGGTGTGCGGGCGATCATTTTCCGGGCAGTGGCGGGGCTTTGCTGAGGATGGCGATGACCTTGTCTTTCAGTGCGGGGGTGACGGAAACGCCGTCACCGCCGAAGATGGTTTCGTGGCCTTTCCAGTCGGTGCAGTGGCCGCCTGCTTCGCGGAGGATGGGGATCAGTGCGGCGATATCCCATGGTGACATCAGCGGGTCGATGGCAATTTCTGCGCGGCCGGTGGCCACCAGAGCGTGTCCGTAGCAGTCACCCCAGCCGCGGGCGATGCGTACCTGGTCCATGACGCTGACGATGGATTCGAAGCGCCCGGTGGAACGCCAGTGGGTGGGTTCTGTGAACATTAATCGAGCGTGGCTGATGTCTGTGGTCTGAGGCACGTGTGTGCGTCGTTCGGCCTGATCGCGGATTTTCCACCAGCATCCGTGTCCATCTGCGGCATAGACGACTTCGTCCATGGCGGGGAAGCGGCAGACGCCGGCGACCATGCGGTCGTGGTGTTCGATACCGATCAGGGTCCCGAACAGTGGAACACCGTGGACAAAGGCTTTGGTGCCGTCGATGGGGTCGACGATCCAGCGAAAGCCGTTTTCTGAGGGTGTATCGGGGAATTCTTCACCGAGGACGCCGTCTGCGGGAAACCGCTGCTGGAGCTGCTGACGGATCAGCAGTTCTGCGTCGCGGTCGGCGATGGTGACAGGAGACTGGTCGGCTTTGGATTCGACCAGCAGGCCATCGGTGCGGTAATGCTGCAGGATCAGTTGTCCGGCGCGGGAGGCCAGTTCGAGCGCGAAGTTGAGTCGATCGAGAAGTTGAGACATGGCGGTGCGGCGAAGTTTTTGGAAACGGGAGGTGGAGTTGGGGAATTGCAGATTGTCGACCGGGTAATCTCGCCGAAATCCCGGGTCAACGTCCGGCAACGGCGGGAAAATCCGGGCGGATTCCCCGAAACCGGGAAGAGCGGGTCATTGAAAATCCGACAAAAGCCCGGCAGAATCTGTGTTTCTCGGTAAAGAATCGCGTGTCTGGCGAGTGTTTTTCCCTCTTTGGGTTTGAACATCATCTGCGGACATGCAACAATACTCGATTCCCTGAAAAAAGCTAATCGCCTGTACAGTGCTGGATCATCATGAGGCGACTGGTAATTTTTCCAGTGTTAAATCTGGTGGCATTGCTGGTGTTTTCTGACACGTGTGATGTCGTTCAAACCTTTTGCATTTAAGTGATCTGGTGTGCCATGTTGAAGGACCGGACTCGAATTGAACGTCAGTTGACTTTGTCGCAGCAGAAGCTGTCTGCTTTTGAACAGCAGCTGGCTGGCGAGGGTGTGACGGGGAAGGCCAAGGGGCGGAATGCGACCTGGCGTCATCTGAATGCCGATTACCGTCAGCTGCGTCGTCGTCTGCTGGCAGTTGCGGCGGTTGAAGCCCGCGAAGCTGCAGCGGTGCAGAAGAAGGCTGAACTTGCTGCTGCTGCTCAGTCCTCAGAAGGCTGACTCACGGAATACACCTGCGGCACATAACCGCAGCAGATTGCCATAGCTTGTGACGTATTGCGACGACGTTTCGCAGTGTGTTGCGTGCGGTGGATTCCGGAGAGGTGGCAGAGTGGCCGATTGTGCAGCACTGGAAATGCTGTGTGCGGGAAACCGTACCGGGGGTTCGAATCCCCCCCTCTCCGCTCATGGACCCAGGCGAATGCCTGGGTCTTTTTTGTTGGTGCGGGCAACTGCAGGCTGGATGCTTGCCCTGTCGTTTCGATTGAGACCCCCGGCGTTACTGCTTAGAATCTCGACAGAGGTTCAGTCTTTTGTTTTGCAACTGTGCGGGTTAAGGGGGCGGGCAGCATGTCGCAGTTTTCGTTCGATCAGGATTCGGGTGGTGCATACAACCCGTTTGAAGCTTCCGGTGCAGATCAGGCAGCGGCGGATGCGGTACCGCAGCTGCAGCTGCCACTGGCAAGTCGCGGCCAGCGGCTGGGGGGATCGATCATCGACAGTCTGCTGGGTGCCCTGGCGGTGCTGCCGGGCCTGTTTATCATGGGTGCGGGGCTGTTTAGCATGATGGCTGCTGCCGGGGCAGCTGGTGGTCCCGGCGGAGGCTCGGGGATGCCACCGGGGATGATCGTGGAGGGCGATTTTCCGGGTGCCGGTTCAGAGTTGTCGGCGCCACCGATGTTTGAGGGCAGCGATGGACACGGATTGGCGGGGCCTGGGGGTGTTGGCGGTGCGGGACTGACCGGTCCAGGTGCGGCGCCACCGCTGCCTCTGGGTTCATTGCTGGGTGGTCTGGCTGTGATGGGAGTGTCGGTACTGGTGATTTTTGGTCTGCAGATTTACCTGCTGTGGACTCGCAGTCAGTCAGTCGGCAAGATCTGCATGGGCACTCTGATTGTGGATCAGCGGACCGGCAAACGAGCCGGGGCAGTTTCCTGCATTCTGCTGCGTTTCATCGTGCATACCCTGATCACATCGATCCCGAACATCGGCAGTGTTTACGGGCTGGTGGACGCGCTGTTTATTTTTCGGCAGGACCGTCGCTGTCTGCACGACATGATTGCCTCGACGGTTGTGGTGCAGTTGCCGCGTTGAGATCAGGGTCAGCGACGTTTTGCGGCAGGTGCGTGCATGCGGGCGGATCGCATTTCTCGGCGATCCGCCTCTTCTTTGAGTCTTTGGCGTTTGTCGTGTTGTTTGCGGCCTTTGCACAGGCCGAGCCGAATTTTGACGAAACCGCGCTGGAAAAAGACCTGCAGCGGCACTAGTGTCAGGCCATCATTTTCTGCCGCTTCGGCAAATTTGCGGATTTCCCGCCGATTCAGCAACAGTTTGCGTTTGCGCTGGCGGGCGTGATTGTAGATGCTGGCCTGAGCATACTCGGCAATGTCACAGTCACACAGCCACACTTCTTCGTTGTCAACGCGAGCGTAGCTTTCATCCAGCGTGATCTTGTGATTGCGGATGCTTTTGACCTCACTGCCGGTCAGTACGATGCCGCAGTCCAGTTCATCCAGCACGTCAAATTCGTGGCGAGCACGACGGTTGCTGCAGACGATCTGGCGATCGGCTGAGTCATCTGTGTTTTTTTTATTTTGTCGTGGACCTGCCATGTGGCCATTGTCGCAGTGTGGCGGCGCCAGTCCAGTGTGATTGCCAATTTTCGCACCGGAAAAAGCCGGCAATGTCAAAGCAGCGGGTGCTGATCTTCGATTTCGGCCTCAGCATCCATTCCTTGAGCCGGCAGTTCCGGACGCAAAACGGCAGGACGCGGCTTCGCGGTCGGCTCCACCAGTTTCTTTCGTTCCAGTCTGAGCACAACCACCAGTTTTCGGACCAGTTCGAGGCATGTTGCAGCAAAGACAGCGAGCGGTCCCCAGGTGGCCAACTGTGGATTTTTTGTCCACAGCCACAGCCATGGAGGCCCCCAGACGACGGCCACCATGCCGGCAACAATTGCGGTGGTCCGCACCAGAAATCCTTTGCGGTGACGACGCAGCGCATGTTTCGTGATTGCCGTCTGCGAAGCTTCAGCCGACAGTCTTCTCAACTGCTGCAGGCTCTGATTGATGGTGGCGTTGGTGTTTGTTCTGCGAACGTACCGAACCAATTCATCTGCTGTGCGACTGGTGACTGGCGGATGCTCCTCTGCCAAAGTCTCCTGGGGCTGAGCTTTTTCTGCCATTCTGTCGGCGGCCTCAGCGGCTGTCTCAAACGCTGCCTGATCCGAAGTCAGTGACAGGCTGCCGTTGTTGTAAGCCTCGATGTACGAAATGGGCGGTCTGGGCTGGGGCGGAGCGTCGCCGGTTTCCTGCCGCCCTGTTCCGCGAGACTGCATGCGTCGTGACGTTATTGTGGGTTTTGGTGCGGCCATATCTTTTGTCTCGTCATCAGTCCTGCGTTGTTCAACCAGCATTCTTTCAACATGTGAACGTACTTCGGGGTCGGACTGTTCCAGCATCCGAACGGTGCCTTCATCCAGCAATGGTACGATGTTGGCAGATGTCAGGTCTTCATTTTTGGCCACGTTAGCCGACGGACTCTCGTTCAACGGCATCTTTGCAGGTGCAGGCTGCGAAAGCTGCAGCAGCCGCAACAGTTCCTGATGCAGAACGCCAGGTGGCAGCGACTGCAGCAGCGATTCATTGCTGGGCAGTGTTGCTTCCGCGGTCTCAGTCTGTTTTTCCGGTGCCAAAGAATCTGTCAGAGACGCTTCAGTTGTTACCTCGGAAGCTGGCGATGCAGCGTCTTCCGCTGGAGTGAGCGGACTAAATAATTCAGACGCCTCGTCCGGATGCCGCCAGATCTGATTTTCTTCCGCAGGTTCAGGCTGAATCTTGTTCAGCGAACCCTGTTCATCGCGTCGCTCTGCCAGCACTGTTAAAAGTTGCTGATGCAGGTCCTGAATCAAAATATCACGTTCCCGGACAGTACTTTGGAATTCCTGCAGGGACCTGCCGGAGTTTCGCAGCTGTTCGCATGTGGTCAGTGCAGCGGTGAGTTGCTGCGAGAGCAATTGTTGCTGCTGCTGTGCTTCCCGCAGTTCTGTCTGGAGCTCAGATTCCCGATCCTGCCATTCAGACGACTCAACGGAGGCTGCCGCAACTTTTTGACTGTAAGCGGCCTCCTGAGCATCCAGCTCTCGCGATCTGAGTCGCAGAGCCGACTTCTGCTGTCGCAAGTCGTGTCCGACAGCGTCCAGCTCGGCTTGTTTTGCTGTCAAAAAAGCAGCCTGGCGACGACGCCAGCCGCAGACCGCTGCAACGCGTTCCGCCAGCTCAAGTTCGCGTTCTGCAAGTTCCGCAGCGCGAGCTTCCTGCCGGGTCACCTGGTGCAACTGCGAAGCATCGAGGGTCGAGCGAGCTATTGAGGCCTGCTGAATGCGACGCGCACGATCGTCCAGCGATGCCTCGCGCGCCTGCAGCGACTGATGGCGATCCGCCAGCAACTGCTGCTGGCTGTCGAGTTCTGCCTGCCGCGTGTCCAGTTCGGCCTGCTGCTGCTGCACCTGCTGCTGTGTGAGCAGGCTGTTTTGCTGCTGCTGTTCGAGCAGCAGCTGCTGGCTGTTGAGTTCTGCCTGCCGCGTTTCCAGTTCGGCCTGCTGCTGCTGCACCTGCTGCTGTGCGAGCAGGCTGTTTTGCTGCTGCTGTTCGAGCAGCAGCTGCTGGCTGTTGAGTACTGCCTGCCGCGTGTCCAGTTCAGCCTGCTGCTGCTGCACCTGCTGCTGTGCGAGCAGGCTGTTTTGCTGCTGCTGTTCGATCAGCAGCTGCTGGCTGTTGAGTTCTGCCTGTCGAGTGTCCAGTTCGGCCTGCCGCTGCTGCACCTGCTGCTGT
>JBJTPZ010000243.1:0-10796 GCA_046075365.1 Planctomycetaceae bacterium | reverse complement strand
GCCGCGAAGCCGCGAAGGGGGCCACGGATATTTTTTAAGGGGTGTTTTTTCTGCCACGGATGAACACGGATTGGCACGGATGAATCGCAGGGGGGGGAATTACGCAGGGGCAGGGATTGCGGGCATTGATCCGTGATTGGTACTTCGTACTGCTGCTCGATTTTGCCCTTAGTTTGTTTTTGTGATTGCCCGCCGCTGCCGGTGTTGTGTTTTTCGAGTACGAGTACAAGTACCGTCCGCGAGGGCGGACTGAGTACGAGTACGAGGGGGGCAGTTAATGGGCGGCGGGCGGTTGGTCTCACGCGAAGCCGCGAAGGGAGACGCAGGGGGGCTGCAGTAACATGTTTGAGAAGTTTTCCAGGTCTACTCTCTGCTTTCTTGATTCTGCGCTTTCTGGCAGGGATGCCCTCGCCCCCTCAGCCTCGACCCATATCACCCGTTTCACGGGCGCGAGGGGAGGAATTGGTGTGGCAGTGAGGCGTGTTTTGGGGGGGGGGCGATGGTGGCTGGTGATTACTGGCTGGCGGCGGTGGCGGCGTAGATGCGGGCTTTTTCGAGGTCGCCGGTTTGTTCGCAGCACTGGCTGAGACTGCGAAACAGGACGGCTCGAAAGGCACTGGGCTGTGCCGTCGTGGTGTGCTGACGGCTGCGTTCCAGCAGTGCGAGAGCGGCGGTCCAGTTATTGTCCCGCATGTGCAGTCGAGCCAGTCGATACAGGGCCCACGGGTTATTTGGCCCGGCGGCTACCGCCTGTTCGAGTACGTTGCGAGCTTCAGCAAGCTGGCCCGCTTTTTCGTAAAGCCGTCCCAGCTGACTGAGCACTTCCACGTTTTGCGGATCCAGCTGCCGGGCCTGTTCGGCAATCTTCAGAGCCTCGACGTTCTTGCCGGCCCAGGAGAGTACCTGTGCGACCGTGGTGAGACCGGCTGCTTGTCGTGAGGCGTCAAGGCTGCTGGTAATGCCCGGTTCAATTTTGGCTGCCAGCTGCCGAAAGTCGGCATTTGCGGGGACCAGTTTCAGCTGTTGCAGCTGCTGTGCAAGAGCGGTGGCAAGTTCGCGATGCATGTCGATCGTGGGGTGCACATGATCGAGGAAGCCTTCATCGCCAGGAACGCCACAGCCGCGTTTCTGCAGAGCATTGGCGTCCAGGATTGCGGCGAAGTCCACCAGCGGCACCTGTTCCTGCTGACTGACTCGCACGATCGCGTCCAGAATCGGCTGAGTGGCTCGCAGCGGACAAATGTCTTCATCGCGAGCCTGTGCGAGGAGGGTGGTGGCTTCATCACAGTGCCCCAGTCGGGCTGCGACCTGCCCGGTGCGAAAGGCGGCTTCTGCGTAGCGCGGGTCGTCGGCAGCGGCCTGCCGCAGCAGCGCGAGTGCCTGTTCGGGCTGCTGTTGCTGCAGCCGTTCGTCGGCCTGTCGCAGGAGTTCAGTGATCCTGAGTGAACCGGCGAATCCCGGCCGGGAAAAATCGCTGCGGAAAGGAGCAAAGTCACGCAGGTTGCTGCCGGGCAGGACCAGAATCACCGGAATTCCGGCAGCTCGTGCGACGCGGCAGATTTTCTGCAGACTGTGTTCAAGGTGCTGCACCACCATGCGGGCTCGATCATCGTCCCGCGTGTAGACGGAAGGGCCGGCAGATCGGTCGAGGAGCGGATCGACTTCTTCCCGCAGTACGGGCTGGCCCGGCTTTTCTCGCGTGGCACCGCCAAGTGCCTGATCCAGCAGGGTGGCAGTCCGCAGTCTTCCGGCAAGGCCGGCGACGGTGCGCACGGCAGGAGACAGATCCCGCAAACCGCTCCACGAGCGATCTTCGAGAAATTCATTGTGCCCGGTGTGCACGATCAGAAGATCCGGCTGGTACTGCAGCAGTTCGTCGGTCAGCCAGGCCAGTCGATAACTGGCATAGGAGATGCCGCCGCAGTTGACGACTTCCCATGGCTGATTCGGCGCGGCGGCGTTGAGCAAATCGCGGAGCCAGCGGGGGTAACTTGTGGAGTCATCGTAGGGGTGGCCGTAGGTGGTTGAGCCACCGAGGCAGAAGATGCGGCGGGTGCCGGCAGGTTTGACGGCGGCAAAGGTCTGCAGGTTGAAGTAGGTGCGGCGAACATCGGTGGTTTCGAATTTGTCACCGTTTCGAGTAAACAGGGGGGCTCCGGGAGTGAACCCGACGAACGGGTCGCGCACATCACGCAGCTGTCGGATTCCGCAGGCCCACAGCAACGTTTCAAGCAGGCCGAAGAACAGGCAGCAGGCGACCAGTGAGAACAGGGCTTTCCGCAGCGGGCTAAGGCGTCCAGGGGAATTCATGGAACGGCCGATCTGCAGTGTGAAGCGAAGCGGGGAATTGCCGGGGCAGGACGGATGCGGAGCATTAATCGCAGTTCGGGCTTTCCAGCCCGAGCACAGTCCTGCAAAGACATGCGGTTCTTGCGATGTGAGCGTGCTGTCTGCCGGTAAGGTCGAACTTTTGTTCTGAGCGTCGAAACTGGAATGGATATGTTAGGGGCTGTTTCGGGGAGGTCAATTGAGGGTTAAGCGGGGGGCACGACGGGTGCGCAGTAAAGCAGCCACGGGTGTATCCCGTGGCTGCTGCAGTCGGGGCGGCCGGGCCCGGGCGGCCGGGCGCACAAGTGACGGCGGTGTGGCCGCTTAGTAGTACAGTCCGCCGAACATTCGAGCGGCGGTGTAGTACCAGCGAGCCTGCATGCGGCAGAGGACGGGGTGTCTTGAGTTTTCGCAGGCGCACTGCATGTTGTGCAGGAACTGGCGATCGCATTCGCGGCGGGGCACGCCGGCAGCGAGGCAGGCGTCGTGACTGGCACAGGCTGGCCGGAAGTCGGCGCCGAATCCGGCCTGTGGGATCAGGCGATTGCCACCGAGAGAGTTGCCGGGCCCGCAGGGGCGCCATGGTGCACAGCGGCGGGGGCCTTCGGCGAGCGTTGTTGCTGAGCAGACGGTGAGCAGCAGCAGAAATCCGAGGGTGACGCGTGTCAGTCGCATCGTCATCAGAGGAACTCCGGAAAGTGACGGTGAAAGGAAGTTCGATTCCGCCGCCCAGATTACGCATCCTGCGTTGTTTTTGCATTGTGTGGCGGGTGTGTCAGCGTGGATTCCGCGGATTCTCGGAATCAGAGAATTCCCCAGGAAAAGAATTGTCCGGGGCGGATTTTAATTGATTTTCCTGCTTAGTCAGAGTTAGGGGGTGTGTGATTTCCCGGGCGTTGCGCTGCCCTGGCGGTATTTTGCGAGTGTTGTTGTTTTTGCTGCGGACTGAGGCGATGCTGATTCCACTGGGCACTGATGCTCCGCTGTACCATTTTCCGTGGGCGACGATTGGTTTGATCGCCGTGAATGTGGTGTGTTTTGCGGTGACGGGATTTGGTCTGGACGCAGAGGCGTTGTGGCCGTGGATGCTGCAGCATGGACCGGGCGTGAATCCTGTGCAGTGGTTTTCTTCAGCATTTGTTCATGCGGGCTGGACGCATTTGATTGGCAACATGCTGTTTCTGTGGACATTTGGTCTGGTGGTGGAGGGAAAGCTGGGCTGGCGACGATTTTTACCTTTGTATCTGGTGCTGACAGCGGGCTGCGGGCTGGTGGAAGACCTGGTTACTCAGCATTACACGAAGGCGTGGCGAATTGAGGAGCTGGCGGCTGAGCAGGGTGAGCAGCTGGAGGCTGGTGATGCGGAGCTGTTGGCGGGGCTGTTGCCGGATGAGGCGATGGGTGGCAGTCTGGGTGCATCAGCGGTGATTATGGGGCTGATGGCCATCAGTCTGGTGTGGGCTCCGAGAAACGAAGTGCAGGTGATCCTGCTGTTGTTTCGTTTTGGGATGTTTGATCTTTCGATTCTGACGATGTCGCTGATTTACGCAGCGATGGATCTGGCGCAATGGCTCTGGGATCCTCGGTTCAGCGGTCCGGCGGCGCATCTGATGGGTTTGGTGCTGGGTTTTGGGTCGGGTGTATTGTATTTAAAACGGGGCTGGGTGGAGTGTGAGAACTGGGATCTGTTTGCGGTGCTGGCTGGTCGGCACGGTCAGTCGCGTGAATCGGGTGTGGGTGTGGGGCTGCATGCGGCTGAGCTGAAGACTTATGCTGAACCGGTGCTGCCGTGTCCTGTTGATGATGACGGTGCGGGTGTGCAGGGAGCCGGGGGTGTGCGGGGCGGTGCATCCCGGCGTAAGCTGCTGCAGCCGATCAACGAGCTGATTGACCGCGGGGATGTGCTGGCGGCGGCGGATTCGCTGCTGGAATTGCGTCTGACTGATGCCGACGTCGTTCCGAATGAGGCGCGGACGAAGAAGCTGGCACTGGGGCTGTTGCAGGCGGATGCGTGGGATCATGCGGAGATCTGGCTGCAGGAGTATGTGCAGCGGTATCCGGAGGAGAACCGGTGGGCTCGTATCCGACTGGCTCAGCTGCTGCTGAGGAACGGACGGCCGAAGGCTGCGCTGCTGTAGCTGAAGGGGTTGCAGACTGGTGGTTTGAACGAGGGCCTGTTGAAAGTGGCGAGGAAAGTGCTGCAGGAGGCTCAGGAGCAGCGGCGTCAGGGTGTGGAGGACGCTGATGACTATGTCTGACGGGGCGATTTGTCAGTTCAGGGCTGGGTGAGGTGCTGGCGGATCTGGCTGGCGGCGTCTGAGATTGTTTGCAGGCACTGTTCGATTTGCCGGGTCTGCTGTACGAGTTCTTCGAGTGCAGCGGGTGAGTGGCTGCGGTTGTCTGTATCGACGATGATGCGTTCCAGTTTATGCAGTTGTTGCTGGAGTGATTCGCTGAGGAGCGGGGCGAGGTCACGGGCGGCCTGGCGTGCTGGTTTGGTCAGGTTTTGCAGCATTTCGCGTTCGGCATCGCGGGCGGGGGCAGTCAGAGCGCGGGGGGCGACAGTGGCTTTCTGCTGCAGGGCTTCAAGGTCGACGAGTCGACCGAAGGGTGATGAGCTGGCGCGGGCAGTTTTTTGGGCTGCCTGAATTTCGGCCAGCAGTGCTTTGGCGCGAGCGGATTCGGGCTGCAGTCGGAGGACTTCGTGGAGGCATTTCTGGGCGAGTCCCAGGTTTTTCATTTCGCTGTAGATGCGAGC
Source organism: Planctomycetaceae bacterium (assembly GCA_046075365.1). Taxonomy (GTDB): domain Bacteria; phylum Planctomycetota; class Planctomycetia; order Planctomycetales; family Planctomycetaceae; genus SXXK01. The sequence continues at coordinate 5,710 of JBJTPZ010000243.1, read as the reverse complement.
CAGCTGCAGGTGAGCATCTGCGAGTTCCGGGTTGATTTTGAGGGCTTCTTTCCATGCCGAGATTGCCATGGTGGGCATTTTCAGGGCGCGCTGAGAGATGCCCATGTTGTACCATGCATCTGCACAGCGACGGTCTTTCTGGACGGCGCGGCGGAAGATTTCGATGGCTTTTTTGTGTTCACCCAGTTTGTTGAGTGCGGCGCCGAGGTTGACCCAGCCGGCGATGCACTGCGGGAAGTCGCGAGTGAGTGTTTCGAAGGTGGCGCGGGCGGAATCCAGCTGGCCTGCGTGAAAGCAGGCGGTGCCCAGCAGCAGCAGGCCGTCTTCGTTTTTGGGGAGTTCCGGCAGATTTTGCAGGACGTCGATCGCCAGCTGCGGCTGTCCGCTGCGGAGAAGTTTGCGGGCTTGCTGTAATTCTTCTGACAGCGGATTTGGAGCGGTCATTTCCGGTCCCTTCAGGTGGGTGGAAAATGAGAAAAGCCGGTGAGATTGGCTGTTGCAGGAGCCTGTCCGGGGCGGGGTGTTCTGGATGTTCGGCGAAGCTGGCGACTGTGGCTGGCGTGGCGGCAATGTTTGCTGCTGCCGGCGTGGCGGGGTGCGAGTTGACAGCGTGAGCTGCCGCGTGGTGGCAGGATTATACCGCTGTGCGGCAGCCGGAAGGAATCTCGTTTTTCCCAAAATGCCTGAAAAGTCGTCCGAAGATCTTTCCCGGCTTGCCAATGTCAAACGGGGAAAGACAGCGCGACGGGAGAGTTCATATTTCAAGCGGCAAATCGGGGTCCGCCGATCGAGAAATTCGGAAACGCGACTCGCTGTGGGAGTGTTTCCGGAATGTCGCTCGAATTATGGAATGCGCAGGTACAGGATGTCCGGAATGACGCTGCGAAAGCTTCTGGCTGTCGTACTGACGGCTGCTGGATTGTTTTCTGCTGCCAGTGCTGAGGATGGTGGACGACGAAACACGCCGCTGGTGCGTGCCGTTCAGCAGTCGCGACATGCGGTGGTCAACATCCATACAGAGAAGACGGCGGCGGAAGACAAGGATGTTCGCTTCTTCAACCCGCGGTCACGGAAGGTGACCGGTATGGGGACCGGCATTGTGCTGGACGAGCGTGGTTACATCGTCACCAACTATCATGTGATTCAGGATGTGGATCTGGTCACGGTTACTCTGTTTAATGGCAGCAGTTATGATGCCCAGGTGATTTCTTACGACCGCCGACAGGACCTGGCAGTGATTCGGATTGAGCCGGACGAGCCAATGAAGGTGCTGCCGATCGGAACATCCAGTGATCTGATGGTGGCTGAGAACGTGTATGCGGTGGGCAATGCATTTGGTTATGAAGACACCGTGACATCAGGAATCATCAGTGCGCTGCATCGCGACGTGGAAGTTGACGAAGTGCAGTCATACGAGAATTTGATTCAGACGGACGCCAGCATCAATCCCGGCAACAGCGGTGGTCCGCTGCTGAACCTTGACGGAGAGGTGATTGGGATCAATGTGGCGATTCGCTCGGGGGCTCAGCGGATTGGGTTTGCGATACCGATTGACGATGCGCGGCGGACGATTGCCCGGCTGCTGAGTTCAGAGAAGCTGAGCGGGATCAGCCATGGTGTGGTGGCGGAAGATGTGAAGTCGGCGGCAGAGCGAAAACTGGTGGTGCGATCTGTGTCCGCCGACAGTCCTGCACAGGCAGCCGGTTTGCAGGCGGGTGACGTGATCACGAAGGTGCGGGAGATTGTGGTACTGGATGGTGTGGACTTTGAGCGAGCGCTGCTGGGTGAGTCGCGAGGCAAGGCAGTGGATGTGGTGGTGCTGCGTGAGGGCCGCACTCTGACTCGCCAGCTGCAACTGGTTCCCGCGACAGCGGCGGGCGAGGACGTTGCCGCAGTTGAGCCGCGCGATAAGCCGGAAGCGAAGCGAGTTGTGGCTCGACCTGTTTCCGGCCAGAAGCAGACGGAAATTGCTACTGCGGAAGCTCCGGTTTCGGCTGGTGACACGGGGCTGGATCGGGCCTGGACGGTGCTGGGGATTCGGCTGCGTCCGTTAAGTGAAGCGGAGCGGCTGGAGGTGACGGGAAGATCGTTCCCGGGTGCCAGGGGCCCGGTGCGGTACAATGGCGGAATGAAGATCACCAGCGTGCGGGCTGACAGTGTGGGGGCGGCCCTGCTGCGTGAGGGCGATGTTCTGCTGGGTCTGGACGGTTACGAGACGGTCAGTTCGGGAAATCTGGGCTTCATTCTGGGTGACGGGCGGACGGCGACATTGTCGGGGATGAAGTGTCAGTATTACCGCAAGGGCGGGAGTCCGCTTGAGGGTGTGCTGCACCTGAAGCGTTAGTCTGCGTTTTGGGGTGGTGGCAGCGTTGTGTGGTTTGTGAGAACGGTAAGGATTCTGCGTTTGGCAGATTCGTTTCGGTCGGCTGCCACCCGGCGTGAATATGTACTTTTGATCAGTTGATTTTGCGAATCTTCCTGAAAGCGACGGTCTGACGGGATTCCGTACTTTCAAACCCACAATCTGTGGAGTAAGTAGGGTTATCGAAAACTGCGCTGTATCGGCCGTCCTGGGAAAATTCTGCGCCTGCGGTGCTTCCCTGGTTGGTGATTGTGTGGGGGCGCAGGGTTTTTCAGAAAACCACCAACAGGGCTTGCTGCGGGCCTGAGCGGTACAGACCGTGTCTGGCAGCGGCGGCACAACTGACATGTCACAGACGTTTCGAACCTGCCCGGGCTGCCAGTCGATGATTCTGTCGGACACAGACGAGTGTCCGCAGTGTGGTCATACGTTTTATCAGCGGCGTGGCACTGAGGCTCAGCCGACGGTTGCGCCGGTGCGTCGTGCCAGTACAGAGGTGCGGGTAGGTTGTCCGCATTGCGGCGAGATGGTGCGAGCGGGTCTGGTGCGATGCTGGAACTGCAACGGGTTTATGAAGCAGGAGATCGCGGCGCGTTACGCGGACCTGACGACAAATCCGCAGAAGATTATTTACAGCACGATTCCTTTGGAAGAGCGTACTGACTATTTGCCGGCTCGGGCTGGCCAGTCGGACGACGACAGCGATGGATTTACGCTGGCTGACGACGTGCTGTCCGATTCTGTTGCAGGTGGCGGTTTTGCGTTGCCTGCGTCCGCGACCAGTGCTGCTGTGGCCGACCTTTCCGGTTCACCCGATCGACCTCAGTCGACGACTCCGGGTGGCCGCGGGGTGATTGCGGACGCGCTGGAGGCGGATGGTTCTGCTGCGGAGAAACCGGCGGCTGGCGGTGATAAAAGTGGATCAGCCGGCGACAGGTCTGGCGAGGCGGCGGGCGCGAAGTCCGGTGGCAGTGCGAATGAAGATTTGTTTTCGATTGCGATGCAGGAGCAGCGGGACGATCGTCGTCGCAGGAACGAGCGGCTGGCTGAGCGGGCAAAGCGGCAGATGCTGTTGCCCTGCAAGTGTGGTGCGTGGGTGCGTGTGATGGACGACATGGCGGGCAAGGTTGTCCGCTGTCGTCAGTGTCGTGAGCCGGTGCAGGTTCCTGAGATTCGTCGTCGTGCGTCGGAGAAGAAGGAAGAGTCCTCGGTACCGAAGCTGGACGTGACATGGGTCAACGATGTCTGGTTCCACGTGCTGACTCCGACCAGCGTCGTGCTGAAGCCGGGCAGTGCGGCGGCTCAGCACACAGAAGCGGACATTGCGATCACCGACACCGGTGTGTACATCATTGCCTTTGAGAGTGGTGAGAAGAAGAAAAAGTCACTGCTCAGCTTTGGATCTTCGGACAAGAAGCAGGACCGGACAGCGCACCGCAAGCAGGTGCGTGACGAGATCGCGGCGAAGGGACAGCTGACCGGTCTGACTGGTTGTGATGTGCGCAGCATCAGTCCGGACGAAGTGCGTTCTTTGAAACTGGTGCAGCCGATTGTGAAGGTTCAGGAATCGATGTTTGCGGGAGTGCCGATTTTCGGCGAGGGCCGCATCGCGATTTTCCTGCCGATTGCTCGCGAGCAGGGCCAGCAGGCTTACTGTTCGTTCACGATTTCGGCCTGGAGAATTCTGGCTGGTCGTCTGAAAGAGCTGTTTGGGCTGGAGCTGGCGACCGCGGAAAACGGCGTGCCGGAAACGGAAAAGACGGATACGTCCAGCTGTTTTGTGAACCAGTCCAAGGTCGAGTCGGTGCGGAATCTGGTGTATTACCAGCAGGATCCGGGATTCGAGCTGGAGTTGTCCGGTTTCCGCTGTACCGCCTGCGGTGCGGTGGTCAGCGAGGAGGGCCGCAAGAAGAACAAGCTGGGCGGCGCGAATGGCAGTGGCATTGCCAAGGCGAAGTGCCCAAAGTGCAGCGGCAAGATGGGTGAAGAGAAGCTGTTCCGGCTGAAGAAAGTGGCTGAGAAGCCGGCGGCCGAGTAATCAGCCTGTGGGCTGTTTCAGCGGTTGTTCCATCACCAGATAACCGGCGTCACGAAACCCCAGGCTGTGGTAGCAGGCCTGGGCAGCCGCGTTGTTATGTTCGACATACAACCTGAGGCAAACGGGATTGTCTTCTGCCTGCACCATTGCGGTGGCGAAGCTGAGCAGTCGCTGGAAGACCCTTTGGCGACGGCAGTCAGCCTGAACGTAGACGCTTTGCAGCCAGATCATCCAGCCGTTCCGCCAGTCGCTCCATTCGCGGGTCAGCATGAGTTGTCCGATGATGGCGGAGTCGTTTTCGGCCACGAAGTAGCGTACTTCGGGGCACCGTGCGAGGCCCCCGGAAACTCCGGCAAGAACCAGTTCAGGGTCCAGCCTGCGCTGCTCAGTTTCCCATGCGAGGCGGCAGTTGAAGTCCGCAATGACGGCTGCGTCGGCGCTGTCCGCCAGTCGAAATCGGAAGTCCATGTTCATGGTCCTGAGCACAATTCGATGACGTGGTTATCGGGGTCCAGTATGAAGACCTGAACAGCACCATCAGGTCTGAGTTTGGCGTCGTCCATCAGGGGAATTCCGGCAGCCTTCAGCTGTGCCGCGGCGACTCGGGCATCGTGAACGGCGAAGGCGATGTGGTGGTTGCGAGTACTGCGCTGGAGGACTTCAACGGGATAACCTGCGGGCCCGCTGAGATCATGTTCCAGTATGAGGTGGATCAGCGTTTTGCCGGCCTGAAACCAGCTGCCGGCGAAGCTGAAGGCTGGCCGAGGTACTTCCTGCATGCCCAGTACGTCGACATAGAAGCGGCGGCTGCTGGCGAGGTCTTTTACGACGAAGGTGACATGGTCGAGCTGTAAAACACTGACGAGAGAGGCCGACATCGGCGAGTTCCTGTGCCTGGGACAATAATCTGGATCGCGGCAGTCTATCGAAAAATCGGGCGGAAGGGGAATAGTGGTCAGTTGGGCGGCGATTTCCGTAGCTCGGGCTTTCCAGCCCGAGATCTGTCCTCTGGCGTTTGGTGCGTCAGTGGATCGCTGTAAAGGGGCGGGTGCTTTGCAGACAGTTGGTCTCACGCGAAGCCGCGAAGCCGCGAAGCGAAACGCAGCAGGTCGGTGATCAGGCGAGCCGCGGACGGGAGTCCGCGGGTGTTGCGCTGCCGTGCTTTCGGCGTTGCTGCGTTTTGGGGAGAGTGGCCCCCTCACCCCCGACCTCTCTCCCCCGTTTCACGGGGGCGAGGGGGGAATAGTGGGCGAGCCGCGGACGGGAGTCCGCGGGTGTCGCGATATCCGTAGCTCGGGCTTTCCAGCCCG
>JBJTPZ010000242.1:0-2511 GCA_046075365.1 Planctomycetaceae bacterium | reverse complement strand
CGCGAACCGTCGGTGAAAACAGGGGGTTTCGGGGTGGTTTTACGCTGATTGAACTGCTGGTGGTCATTGCGATTGTGGCGGTGCTGATTGCGATTTTGCTGCCCGCCGTCCAGCAGGCTCGCGCTGCCGCTCGCCGCACGCAGTGCCTCAACAACCTCAAGCAGATCGCTTTGGCACTGCACAATTTCCATGATGCTCATCAGAAATTTCCGCCTGCCAGACTGATCAGCTATCGTGAGAAGCATGTTGGCAGCATGGACGGGAAAGAGCCGGCACTGGATGAACCCGGCTGGGTTGGTCATATCCTGCCGTATCTTGAGCAGTCTGCACTGGCTGAGCAGTGGGATCTGTACAAGCCGTACGGAGTGCAGCCGCGAGCAGTGCGTTTGCAGTCGGTGGGTGCATTTGCCTGTCCCGAACGTCGAGCGGCCACAAAGATGGCGACTGACGATGCCAGGACCGTGGTACTGGCTCCCTGCGGCTGTCCGATTGGTGAGCAGTTTGTGCCTGGGGGCTGGGTCACGGACTATGTTGGCAATCACGGGGACAATTCGCCGGGCGCACTGGGGCTCGAGACCGACTTTTTCTGGGGTGGTCGCGGTACCGGGGTCCTGATTTCCAGTCGTCCCAAACTCAAGGCTCGTGCGTCGGAATCTGATCCGCCTGAGCTGGAGCGGGACTGGATGGATCAGATCAGAATTTCGGACGTGCGTGACGGCGCCAGCAACACGCTGCTGCTGGGTGAATCGCATGTCCCTGAGGGCGAGCTGTCCAAAGCACCATGGAATGGTCCGGCCATGCTGGGTCGTTATCTGACGAACTTTTGTCGCGTCGGTGGTCCTGGGATTCCAATCGCCCACAACGCTCGCGACACTCGCGCTTCCGTCTATTCCTTTGGCAGCTGGCATTCTGAGGTCAGTCAGTTCGCGTTTGTGGACGGCAGTGCCAGGGCTCTGGGAACTTCAGTCAGCACTCAGGTGCTTGCCAGTCTCTGCAATCGCAGCGACGGTCTGCGTTTCGAGGGGTACTGACAGATGAGCTGGTTTCAAAGGGCCGCCTGGTCCGTGGTTTGTGTCAGGTCTGGTACGGTTGCGGCGGTGGTGGCTCTGCTTGTCTGCGGTGGCTGTGGTGAAGATCGCCCGCGGGCTTATCCGACAAAGGGCCGAGTGATTTTCTCGGATGGTACTCCGGTAAAGCTGGGAACTGTCGAGCTGTTGTCTCAGAACCATGACACGACGGCAGCGGGGAAGATCGGTGAAGACGGCAGTTTTGTCCTGGGAACGTACACTGCGGATGATGGCGCCTGCGACGGACCTCACAAGGCCATCATTTCCCAGCTGATGATTTTCGACGGCATGGTGCGACACACCACCGACCATGGATCTCCGGTTGACCCGCTTTACGGATCCTATACCAGTTCGCCGCTGAAGGTTGACATTCGGCGAGTGGCGCAGAACACGCTGGAGCTGAAGGTCGAGAAGGCGAAGAAAGAACCTCGGCAGAAGAGTTCCGGGCAGGCCGGAAAGAAGTAGCAGCCTTATATGCGCATCAGATTTCTGACTGTTGGCGGTACGATCGACAAGGTCTACTTCGACAAGCTGAGCCAGTACGAGGTGGGTCCGCCGGGTGTGGAGCGAATTTTGCGTGACCTGCCGGTGGCATTTGAATATGAAATTCAGTCGCTGCTGCGGAAGGACAGTCTGGACATGACGGACGACGACCGTCGGCTGGTCGTCGAGGCTGTGCGGCAGTCACCCGAACGTCTCATCGTGATTACTCACGGCACCGACACCATGATCCAGACAGCGCGACTGCTGGTGGGGATCCCTGACCGTCGCATTGTCCTGACGGGGGCCATGCAGCCGGCAAATTTTCACAACACGGACGCGATTTTTAACATCGGGCAGGCTGTGGGTGTCTTGATGTCCCGGGCAGAGGACGGTGTTTTTCTGGCGATGAGTGGCCGGGTTTTTGATCCTTTTCGCGTCAGAAAGAACCGCGAGCAGGGGATTTTCGAGGACCTTGACGCCATTTCCCCGAATTCCGCGAGAAATCTCTGAACCATCTGGCTGGCAGATCGCGCCCGGTCCCGCTTTTCTGTATGCTTTTGTGCGGTCCGGACCTGATTCTGATCGCCCCAAAGCCGCATTGAAGCTCTGTTGACAAGTCGCATATGGAAAACCGTCGACTGTTTCTGTTTTTGCTGTCCACCATGACCTTTCTGTGGTTGTGGAGCAATTTCTTAGCACCTCCGCCTGAACCTCTGGATGGCGAGGGTGACTCCGTTGCCGATGTTGCAGAAACGCAGCCTGATCAGGTCGCTGCTGATCAGGCCGGTGGTGAGCTGACTGCGGCACCGGCGGCACCGGTGGCCGCGACTGACGCGGGTGCTCCTGCTGCAGGCCAGGCACCTGCCGCTGCTGCCGATTCCCCTGCTGCTCCGACGCTGAAATTCCCTGAATACGAAGCAGCCACTCAGCTGCTGGGGTCGCTGCAGGCCGACAGTGGTTA
>JBJTPZ010000241.1:0-1611 GCA_046075365.1 Planctomycetaceae bacterium | reverse complement strand
GAGATCGTGCAGCTTTCAGGTGTGTATATTTTCTGATTTTCTTGCATTAAGCATGAGCCTTTCGAGGCGGAGCAGATTCTGGGAAAGAAAGAGCAGGCCGGTTTCGCTACGAACACGGTCGAGACCTCGACCATGGAATCGCTGAAACCCACGATGCGTTTTGGCGTCCGCAAAGCCCAGTTCCACCGTCTGACCTCGCTTCGAGTATTGCTTCCGGACGTCAATATCGACCATCTTGGCTCGCTGAGCATCCACCAGTTCCTGGCCATCAAGACGCTTGATCGTCCGACTCGATGAACCCGGCCGAAGGCATTGTTTCGCCAGGGGACAACTTCCGCAGTGGACTTTGCCGCACCGATAGCGAGATTCCCAAATCGACTGACCGCTATGACGTTGCTTTCGTTCCCGTCCTGTATACGCCAGCTTATGACCAGCAGGGCACTCATAACTGTTCTGCGCAGCATCAAAACGGAACTGGTCACGGGGAATCTGGCGGTCTGTCTTCGCCCGCTCCTTCTTCTCGGTGAATGAGTTGGCCTGCACCGGACTAATCAGGTTAACGCCAAGATCTCGACAGCCAAGAATGTCCAGAGTGGAGCAGTAGGCCGAATCGGCCAGTATCGTCTTCAGCCGACCTCCGACAATCTTCTGTGTTTTTTCGATCATCGGAATCAGCGTTCCGCTATCCGTCACGACCGCATCACAGGAATAACCCAAAACCATCATGCTGGCCTCATCCATCACACATTGAACCGTGTACATGGGACGAAACACTTTCATCTTGTCAGGCCCCAGTGGAGCGACGGGATCTGACAGGCTGACTGTGATCTTTTCCAGACTTTTCCGTTTTCCGCCTTTTTTCTCAGCTTGTTTTTTCATTCTGCTGTCCAGAACTGCTTCCGCAAGCTGCATACGTTTGGCCAGATCATGGCGTCCAGTCTCTGTGGGTGGCACCCACATTGGCACTGGCTCTGAGGGTGGATGTGTTTTTGCGATAACGCCATTGAGGATCCTTCGTCTTCCAGTCAAAGTTTTCTTGTTGAGCATCCTGTGACGCGAGGCACACGCGGCCACAGCAGTCCCGTCCTGTACCGCAGTAGTGGGATCGATCAACTTTTGTTCGATTGCATTCTGAACCACCTGCTCGTGGAGTTTCTCGATCACGCCGCCCACCCGATCTCGAAAGTCGTACCACGTACGTCTCGACGGAGTGTAACCGCGTCCGAGCCACTGCATGGCTTCATTGAGCTTCGCTTCTTCAAACCACGTCGCCGGCGAAGGTCCTTGTTTGAGGTACTGATAAAGTACCATCTTCAGCATCATCTGCGGGTCATAGGCCATCGATCCGACGCCAGCGTACAGTTCATCGAGAGCTTTGCGATCCATCGCATTGACCTGCCGCTCGACGATCTTCGCGTGTGAGTCTTCGGCGAGCTTCTGCCCAATCTCCGCCCAGCGCGGATCCGTTTCTGGCAGAGGACAGGGGCGATACACACTTTTTTAATTCACTTGAATGATGTACACTCACAACGACCTCCGTGATTGTTTGTGGGTTATTGATCCACGCGCATTCTGCGCGAATTCGCAAGCAACACGAAGGTCATTTTTTTT
>JBJTPZ010000240.1:0-3251 GCA_046075365.1 Planctomycetaceae bacterium | reverse complement strand
GTTGCAGGAGTCGATGTACGGACTTTTCCACGGAATGGCTACACGGACCGAGTGGGTCAGCGTGACACCCTTTGTACCGCCGAGGTTCTTAAAGAAATCGGGGCGAAATACCTTATTAGGGCCGGTAAATGCTGAATTGCGTTGCCGTAAGTTGCCAGAAGCATCAGTCGTCGAAGTATTGAATGACGAAACGCGCAGTTTTCGCCACTTCGTTGTATCCCGCCGCAATGCCGCACAGTCCCCTCCCGTCTCGTTCGGAATGGCGTTGCGCATTGTCCTCGATCGGCCGCTGGAGCCGAATCAGGTGCCGCTGAGTCTTGGCTATGCCAGCCATTTTGGTCTTGGATTATTTGCATCCACGCAGTGAGTTGCGGACCTTTGGTCCGCCCCGATCTGCATTCAGGTTGCCGCTGCACCGCACCTGCTTCCAAAACACCACGCTGTTACAGACTGCAGCACCGCATCTGTTGCGGGGCATTTCCCGTTCGCAGCCAGTTCGCACCGCGCAGGTGTGACACGATCTGTCAGGGGTCGCCGGTAGCGTAACGTCGCCAATTGTCGGAGGGTGAGTTTTTTCACGGAGGACCGTTCGTTCACTTCGCGAAAGGTCTCGATCATGATCCAGCCGTGCACCGTGGCAGAATCAGTCTCACAGCAGACTGCCGTACCAGATCTCATTCCCGTCAGAATGCTGAACGAATTCACGTATTGTCCCAGACTGGGATATCTCGAATGGGTCGACGGTGAATGGGCCGATAATCTGGAAACCATGGAAGGATCGTTCGGGCATCGCCGAGTCGATCGGGTCACAACGAAGAATGTACCGCTGCCCGGCAGCTCGGAGACGCCAGCCGAGTCTGACCCGGAACTGAAAATTCATGCTCGCTCACTGTTGCTCTCCGCCCCCGACGAAGGACTGCTCGCACGCCTCGATCTGCTGGAACTGACCGGAAGCGTGGCCACCCCGGTGGATTACAAGCGAGGTCATGCGCCCGACATTCCAGAAGGCGCGTGGGAACCGGAACGCGTCCAGCTGTGCGCTCAGGCGCTGATACTCAAAGAAAATGGATTCCAGTGCACGGAAGGGGTGCTGTATTTCATTGCATCGCGGCGGCGCGTCAGGATCGAGTTTACAGACGAGCTGATCGCTCGAACTCGCCAGCTGCGGGACGAATTCCGTGCTGCAGCCGCAGCGGCCGTGATCCCGCCACCACTCGTGGACAGCCCGAAATGTCCTCGGTGTTCACTGGTCGGAATTTGTCTGCCTGATGAAACAGCCTTGCTGCAGCTGGGGGGTGTGACAGGTGAATCGGGCAGTGCTGCTGAAGCAACGGGTGCGGAGCCGCTGGAGTGTGCAGTGACGCCGCGGGTGCGGCGGCTGATTCCGGCGAACGATGATGCATTGCCGCTGTACCTGCAGACTCAGGGTGCCATGCTCGGCAAATCGGGCGATCGCCTGACGGTAAAGCTGAAGGATGAGCTGCTGGCGGAGCGGCGGCTGATGGATGTGTCGCAGGTGTGTTTGTACGGCAGTGTGCTGGTGTCAGCGCAGGCGCTGCGTGAGCTGACGGTGCGGGGCATTCCGGTGTGTCATTTCAGTTACGGAGGCTGGTTTCATGCGCTGACGGCCGGACTTGTGCACAACAACGTGCAGCTGCGGATCCGGCAGTTTGCGGCGGCAGCGGATGCCGAGCAGTCGCTGCGACTGGCGCGGTGGTTTATCGCCGGCAAGATTCGCAATGCGCGAACGCTGCTGCGGCGGCATCTGGCTGACGGCGGTGAGCAGGATGCGGGGGCCGCGGTGGAGGCTGTGGCGGTACCGGCGGATCGGCGGCCGGTACTGGAGCAATTGCGGGATTATCGGGTGCGGGTCGAGCAGGCTGGCAGTGCTGAAACGCTGCTGGGTCTGGAGGGTCTGGCGGCAAAGGTGTATTTTCAGCACTTTTTTGGCTTGTTGCGGGGCCGCTTTGAGTTTGATGTGACGGGGCGAAATCGACGGCCGCCGCGAGATCCGGTGAACGCGGTGTTGTCGTTTATGTATTCGCTGCTGGTGAAGGAGCTGACGGTGGTGCTGCAGAGCGTGGGATTTGACCCGCTGCTGGGCTTTTTGCATCGTCCGCGATTTGGTCGACCGGGACTGGCTCTGGACGTGGCGGAAGAATATCGGCCGCTGATTGCAGATTCAGCGACGCTGATGGCCTTTAACAATGGCGAGCTGGGTGAGGGCAGCTTTCTTGAGCGGGCGGGGGCGGTGGTGTTGACGGAGGGCGGGCGCAAGTCGGTGATCGCGGCATTTGAACGTCGGATGTCTCAGGAGGTGACTCATCCGATCTTTGGATACCGGGTCAGTTACCGGCGGATTTTGGAGGTGCAGGCGCGACTGCTGGCGCGTGTCGTGTCGGGTGAGCTGCCCGAGTACGTACCTTTTTGTACTCGGTAAAGCCCGTTTTCACGGGCGGGGTGTCAGGGCGTGCATTTCCGGTTGAATCAAGGGGGAATCCGATGCGTCATGTGTATTTGATTTGTTATGATGTAGGTGAGCCGAAGCGGTTGCGTCGTGTGTACAAGTGTCTGCAGGGGGCTGGTGAATCGCTGCAGTACAGTGTATTTCGGTGTGAATTATCTGCTGAAGAGCGTCAGGGTCTGATTGAGCGATTGTGGGGGCTGATGAATTTGCGTGAGGACCGTTTGCTGGTGGCGAATTTGGGGGTGAGTGACGGCCGTGGTTCAGAGAATCTTCAGTACTGGGGAATTCCTCGCGAGCTGCCGGATTCGACTCGCCCGCTGGTTTTGTAGTGCTGCCGGAGTTTTTTGTGTGTATTTTGTGTTTGCGAGCACTGCGGTGGTGTCAAAAACCCCGTCAGTGCTCGCGGACGCAAGTCGTTCTTTGACAACCAGATACAGTATGTCTATGATTTTGGCGGGTGTTGTCCGTGGTTTTCCCGGCCAGTGCTCGCAACCCTGCTCGCAACACCGTATTTTCATGGAAGATACGACGCGGGCGGTCTCCGTCCTCAAATGAGGACGGCTCCATTGAAGCCGCGACTGACAATTTCGTCATCACGGCGACCAGCACGAAGTCTCCGTCCTCAAATGAGGACGGCTCCATTGAAGCCCAGCCATCAACGTGATCGTGTAGCCGTCCGGCAATGTCTCCGTCCTCAAATGAGGACGGCTCCATTGAAGCTGTGATGTATGCGCTTACCTCTGCTTCCTGCCGGATCGTCTCCGTCCTCAAATGAGGACGGCTC
>JBJTPZ010000239.1:0-3576 GCA_046075365.1 Planctomycetaceae bacterium | reverse complement strand
CGCGAGAGCTGAAATGGTGAGCGCGCAGGCTGAACCCCACGCACCGTCGACGGCAGCACTGCGCCCGGATTGCAGTGCCTGCAGCACTTCAGAAAATCCAGGCAGGGCGGCCAGCAGGGCGGTGACGTCAGCAAGAGTCTGCGGAACGGGCTCCGATGATGCGACCATGTCGGCCCGAGTCAAGACAGCCAAAAGCCGGACGACAAACCGTACCGACTGGGTTTTTGGCCAGGCTAAAGGCAAACAGACAGGTCTGCCGAAGCAGGCCTGTCTGTTTGGTATCTCACGCACGACGTCGGGACTCGGCCACGTCAGGGCAGGAACTGACCGTTGATCTGAGTCTGACCGATGGCTGATCCCTGAGGAACCAGCAGCAGAGTTTCGATAAACCCGTTGCCGTTGACACCGTTGGAAATGACCTGCATCTGGTTGCCCAGACCACTAAGCCGTACAGGCCCGCTCACCGGGGCAATCACAAAGCCACGCTCAGCAGCATTCCCGAGGTCGCGGAATGAGACGAGGTTGGCGGCAAATGACAAATCAGCTCCGTTGCCCGCACGACGAATCTCTATGCCCGCGCCACCGTCCGTTTCCAGAGTCATCTGGTTGCCCTGGAACAGTGCCGACTGGAAGCGAGCAGTCGCTGCCGGAGGCAGTACAAAGTACATGGCTGTCGGAGTCTGGCCTGCGACGCTGAACACGTTGTTGGCGATGCGGTACACACCGTCCGAATCACCCATTTGATAGTCGCCCAGCAGATCAACGCTTACAGCACCCGTGTTAGTTCCCAGATTGTTAACAAAGATCTGGTTGGTCTGCAGTGACATTTCCGTCAGATCGGTGGATGACGTGTTAGAGAACACAAACGCCATCTGATCGGTGGCAGCACGCATGTCGAAGCTGTTGCCCTCGGCCAGTATCCTCGCCGGTCCGTTCCAGTCCATGTAGAAGCCGTCGTCCAGCAGCGGGCGGGCGTCAAACGGAGCAATCGTGCCGGGATCTGTCGAATCCGTAGCCTCAATCCGGTTGTTGTACAGCTGAGTCCTGATGGCGGCACCGGCGGCACCGGTAACCTGACGAATACGGATTACATCGTGCTGATTGGACGTAAAGTCCGATCGCTCAATCAGGACTTCAAACGGCCGCTCAGAACGCTCGTAAGTGTTGACATTGGCGGTGTCGTCCAGTGCCACGGTATACTCGGAGTAGATCGTGTCGTAGCCGGTGTCAACATCATCCCCGTTGTTGTCGAAGATGCTGTCCTGTACCTGCAGGCCCATCAGATCCACCGCGTGAATGCCACGAATGTCCGAGTCATTAACGAGGGAGAACTGCAGCAGGAAGAACTGCTCGTTTCGGTCGCTGACCTCAATCACATCACCACCGGCATCCAGATACGATTCCGTGTTTTCAATCCGCACGCCGAATTCGTTGTCCGTCAGGATCATCTCGCGGATCTGCACCTGACCGGCGTTGGACAGGTAAACACCTGCCGCGTCGTTGTTGTCCAGACCGTCTCCCTTGGCGCCCGAAATCGTGCCACCGTTGCCGGCCACCGTTGTGTTGGCGGTCGGGCGGATGATGAAGGACCGACCATCATCCTTGTTGGTTTCTACCAGACGAATACCATAGTCCGGGGCGTCGCTGCTGTTGACCTGTTCCAGAGTCATATCGATACCGCTGTTCTCTATGTCAACAGCAGTTTCGTCAGCCGTGGTAATCACGCCGTCTGAAGCTCGAATCAGGCGGTTGTCCAGACCAAAGAATCCGGTGCCGGCCGTCGATGTCACGCTCATGTCCGTGAAATTGACCAGACCCGTATTGTTGCGAACGTCAATGCCCGCTCCACCGCCCGGATTGCCTGTGGCATCGATCACGACGGCTTCGCCAAAGGATACCGTGCCGCTGTTGCCGTCGACGGAAATCGCAGCATTGCCCGAAAACAGCTCATTGTTGACCTGGGTCAGCCGACGTGGCGTGCCCGTCCCGAACTCAATTGTTCCGCTGCTGCCAGTGACCAAAACACCTTCAGCCTGGCGATTGGTGACTCGAGTCTCTCCGCGGAACTGCACATCGCCACTGTTCGAAGTCACCGCCACAGACGCCAGATCCGTGCCGTTTACTGTAGTGACTCCCAGTGTCCGCACGATGCTGTCAGCCGCATTACCGGAGATCAGGATGCCATTACCCTCTGTTCGCTGCGGCGAACCGGCAGCGATCGCGGCGGCTGTGATATCGATGGAGTCCGCGAACTCGACTGAACCACCCGCCAGATTGTTGGCGATCAGAATGCCGGCTTCTGTGCCAGAGCTCAGATGATTTGTTAAAGTCACGTCCTGCGAGAAACGTACTGCACCCGAAGAATTCGTGATCTCGATACCACCCGCATTTCGGTCGCTGATGTCCACCGGCGAATTGAAGGTGGCTGAACCCGTCAGCCCGTCAATCAGAATGCCCTGCTGAGTCGCAGCATCGATGGTTAATGCAGCAACCTGCGGGCTGGTGTTGATGAACGAATAGCTGCCCGCACTGTTCAATATCTGCAGACCGCTGACAGCCGCATTTGTCGAAACCAGATTGTCAATAACCGCTGTGCCCGCCGTGTTGTTGCGGATTATGACACCTTCGCCGCCATCGTCAGTGACGGACGAGCGATTCATCGTGAACTGACCGCCGATCATGTTCTCCACAATCAGCGCTGCTTTGCCCGACGTATTGCTCATCGATCCAAACAACAGGCTGTCGGTCGAACTGAATGTCACCCGACCGTTACCGCCGGATACCAGCATCAGCGGACCACTGGCCCCCGCTGCTGACTCCAAAGTCGTATTCGAAATTGCCGTGTAACCCCTGGTGTTCGCCAGTACGATCGCAGACTCACCAGCCCCCGTAATCTTCACGTCGTTGATGATCGTGTTCTCAGCACCATTGCTGAAAATCCCCCGCAGGGTGGGATTGGTGATCGTGAAGCCTGAAAACTGCGTATTGTCTGCCAGTCGCACTGCTGTGCCAATCGAACCGTTCAGGTCCGGACGGGCCAGATTCGGGGCCGCAGCAAAGGTCGGAGACTTTGGCAATTCCACCCTGAGCAGCTGGCCGGCTGCCTGAACATCTACAAAGTTCTGTGTAGCACGGCCCGATGTCAGCTCACCCTCACCGATCAGCTGCTGACCCGGCAGCAGATTGACAATGTTCTCAGGACCTGCACTGAAATTGCTGCCAGCATGCACATAAACCAGATCAGTACCTGCACCAAGACCCTGCTGCAGCTGTCGATAGGGATCGTTGACGGTTCCAAGGAACGGGCCCCCGAGATCGTTGCTGTTGACGTGGGCAATCGTCAGTGGCAGACCAGTCGTCGGATCCAGTGCCAGCTGGCCCGGAGCATCCTGCGATGTGACCAGAGTGACCACGTTCAGATTACGCCGAACCGGCTCACGGAATCGCTGAATCGCCGATCGCTTCAAATGCTCCTGACTGCGGAAACCACCAAAATGCACCGCCGCAGTAAACGAAACTGTCGTATCAAACTGCTCGTCGTTCGTCAGCTTTAAACCCAGCTCCAGCCACTGACGA
>JBJTPZ010000238.1:0-5620 GCA_046075365.1 Planctomycetaceae bacterium | reverse complement strand
TCGCTGGCTGCCATCCGACTGCTGCAGCCGCAGATTGCGATTCCCTGCCATTTCTCAACCTTCCCGCTGATTGACCAGGACATTGAGCAGTGGTCTCTGCAGGTGCGTCAGCAGACGACGGCGCGGCCGCTGGTGATGGCTCCGGGAAGTTCGGTTGAGATTTGACTGTGGTTAAATTCTCTGTTCTGGACAAAAGTTCAGTGACTCGCCTTGATATCAGTTTTATCGATGTAGGTGTCGGTTTTTTGAGTTAGTGTGGGTTTGTTCCTGTTTGGTCCTTTGGAGTAACCTGTATGGATGTGCCCTGTCCCGACAGGCCTCCCTGCAGGCCATTCCACCATGCTCAGGAGGTAAGCCATGCTGCTGCATTTCGTGTCCGAGTTGGCTCGGAGTTTGAAGTTTTCTCAGTCGGGTTTTCGTCGCAGGGGCGGTCGCCGGCTGCTGTGCCCGCTGCTGGCACCGCGGGTCGAGTCAACGGAAGTGCGTTGCCTGTTGTCCGGTGCTGCTCCAGTCGTGGTGTCGATTACTCCGCTGGCTCCGCCTCCGTCTGTTGATCAAATTGAGTTTGAGGTACGTTTTAGTGAGCCAGTGACCGGCGTCAGTGTCAGTAATTTCAGTATTGTGCAGGGCAATAACAGCAGTTACGTCGACAGTGTGTCGGGCGGCGAGGAGGTTTGGAAAGTCAAGCTTGCAGGTCTGAGTTACATCGGAACCATTGGTGTCCGTTTTACGGATCCCGACAGTCAGGTGCGTGATACAGATGGCAATCCCGTCTATGATGCAGATGAGCGGGATCGGGCAGTGTTCAGGGACGACGTGGATTCCAGCTTTCTTGGCGACCGGGCGGGGGTGGTTTTGGGAGACTTCAATGCTGATGGTCGCGGAGACGTGGCCAGCCTGATTACGTCAGATCAGCTTGAGCAGAGCGCCGTGAGGTTTTTGTATGGTCGGCAGGATGGTGCGTTCAGCACGGGTGGTGCGGCGCTGACTGGTGGCGGTACACCTTTGTGGGTTAGGCAGGCGAAACTGGATCAGGACATCTATCCTGATGTTGCAGTGGGCTTCTGGCAGCCAGGTAGTGTCGGTTCTGTGCAACTGATCGACGTCGGGCCCTCGGGCAGTACTGCCGGGTCAACTTTGCTTGCGCTGCAGGAATCGGAGTCGGTGGAACGCCTGTACTTTCAGGATTTAAATGGGGACGGCCTGAGTGAGATTGTGACGCTTGTCGAAGCGACTGATTTGGCAGACCAGAGTCGGTTTCAGGTGCGAGTCCGCTGGAACAATGGCACTGGTGGATATTCACAGATCACTGAATCTGCTCCGCTGAATGGACTGCTGGTTACTGGACTCCGCGAGCTCGAGCTCGAGAACTCCGTCCGTTTTCTGAATGTGACTGGTGACGCAAGTCCTGAGATTCTGTTGTTACCCCCCTGGGCGCATTCTGTTTACGTACTGCAGGTGCAGCAGGTTTCGGGCAGCCCGGCTTTGCAGACGGTTGCCACTTACCAGTTGGGTGATTCTGGCGCAGAGGTCTTTGCGACAGTCGCTGATTTGAATGGTGATGGGCGGTTTGACATTATTCACGGCGATGTCAATCCGGATCCTGCGGACGATAGTGACAGCGTTTCGACTCTGTTCGTTCGCATTGGTCGGGCTGCAGGCCTGTTCGCAGAACCAGAGCCTCTGCTGCAACCTTCGGGTGAGCCGCTGTCGATAAACATCGAACCGTATGGTGCAGCACTGCGTGTTGGTGACGTTAACCAGGACGGCATCAACGATGTCTTCTACGTGAATGAGCGTTTGACCGTTGTTGATGATCTCGGCAACTTCTATTCCAGTGTTGATCTGCGCTGGCTGCGTGGCCAGGCGAATGGCCGGTTCTCGGATAATGTTCTTGAAAGCATTGAATACGCTGCGGTTGGTACGGATCAATGGTTCTGGGATCGTCCAGCCACTGCTGTCATGGGCCCTGGGCTGGATTTCTTTGGTTCCGCCACGGAGGGGGAGGGATTTAACGGATTGATCGGTCGAGTCAAGTTTGCCGCTGAACCGAGTGTGCTGACTGAAATTCGAGAATCAACTTTTGTCGAAGCAGTTTATTACAGCGATTTTAATGGTGATGGGGTAAGCGACGACCTCTTGCAGGGAAGGAAGTATTTTTCGGTACTGCCAGAAGGCACGTGGGCTGAAGAGTACGAGTTTTTGGAGGTCAGCGGTGAAACTCCGCGACTGCTGGAGTCGGGGGATGCGTCCGGGGTGGCATTTGGCAGAATCCCGGGCCTGACCGGGAGCACTCAGGACAGTCGCCTCGTGGTTGCTGATGCTGGCAGTTTCAGTGTACGCCTTTATCGGGGAGCGGGCTATGGCCTGCCACAGGGTTTGCTGAACCAACAGGTGACGGCCGAATATGCGGTCACGGGGCCACCTGCAGACTTGCTGTTACACGACCTTGACGGGAACGGGACGCTTGACCTGGCGACCGCCAATTCCAGTGCCTCCGGAGCTGTCAGCATTCTGCTGGGCAGTGGGGGTGTTTTCAATCCGGCTGCGGGGATCAATTTGCCGGCGGGTTCCAGTGCCCTGACAGTGGGTGACGTAAATCAGGACGGCTTCCCTGACCTGCTGGTTGCAGGTACCGACGGAGTTGTGCGGCTGTTGCGAGGGAATGGAAACGGCAGTTTTCAGTCACCTGTCGACACTGTGCAGAGTGCTTCAATCAGCGGACTGTACGTAGCGGATATGAATGGTGATGGTCGAGTGGACCTGTTTGTTGAAAGTCAGTCTGCCGGTCGAGTAACTGTCTATCAGGGTAACGGAAACGGGTCATTTACAGCGCGAGGCGATATTCAGCCTGCAGGTGGAGTTCGGTCCAGTCGTCTGGCCGACGTAAATCGTGATGGGCTGACAGATCTGGTCATTGGTACTTCCACCGGCAAAATCAATTTGTATCTGGGCAAGGAAGTGAGTGTCATCGACCACATGGATCTGCAGTGGGTACTGATTGAGTTGCCGTCAGGTGACGCTGTGCGCGACTTGCAGGTGGCGGATCTGACGGGTGATGATCGACCGGAAATCACCGTGCTGCAGACCGTATTGAAAGCCGGCTACTTCAGCAGTTTGCTGGTTGTGTGTTCGCCTCCTGCCGTGGCTGACGGTACATGGAATGTGCGGTCGGAGGAACGCGGTGATTTTCAGTATCTGTTCATCGATGAACTGGGAGTGGATGGTCGGCCCGATCTGCTCATGGCTGATCGCTCAGGAGGCAACTTTTTCTGGTACCTGAACGATAATCTGCCGTATGAAACCAGTCAGCAGGCGCCATACAACGCGAACCGATTTCCCACACTGGACGTGATTGCCCCTGTGCGGATGCCTGAGGATGCAGCAGCGATCAGTGTTCCTCTGACGGGAATCAGTGCCGGTGGTTTTGAAAATCAAAAGTTGCGAGTGACTGCGGTCAGCAGTCAAAAAACGCTGCTGGACAATCCTCAGGTAGTCTATACAGATTTCAGTACCACTGGACAATTACGCCTGCAGCCTGTCCCGCTGGCAACTGGCGTCGTTCAGGTGACGGTGACAGTTGATGATGCCGGATTTGACAATGATTTTAATACTCTCGTTGACAATCGCTCGTTCAGTCGCAGTTTTGAAGTTACGATTGTGCCACAGCGTCCGGTGGTCACCGTGCCGGCTGCTCCCGTGAAGGCACCGTTCACTGTGACGTGGACGGCTGTGCCGGACGCGGTTTCCTATCGCGTCTTCGTCAGAAATTATTCGCTCGGTCAAAACCCGATTGTAACTGCTGAGACCACTCAGACGTCGTGGACTTCCGCTGCAGATCTCGCCATGGGACGCTGTGAAGTCTGGGTACAGGCCGTCGCAGCTGGCGGCAAACGGCTTCCGTGGTCGCTCGGACGCAGATTTACCGTCGCTACTCCGCCGGTGACCGCTGCTGTCCCCGCACGTCTTGCGGACCCTTCGCACGAATTCAGCTGGACGGCCGTCCCTGGGGCATCGGAATATCGAGTCTGGGTGACGTTTGTCTCCGGAGGCGCAAATCCGCTCGTGCAGCAAAAAGTGACTGGATTGAAGTGGCGCCCGTCTGAGCCATTGCCGCTGGGGCGTCATACGTTCTGGGTGCAGGCGATAGCTCCGGACGCCACAACGTCCGCATGGTCAGCGCCCGTGAACTTTCTGGTGGCCACTGCGCCCCGTCAGGTCGCGCCGCTGGCTTCCGTATTTGATACGACACCGGTGTTCCGCTGGGACAGCGTGGCTGGCGCTGCAAGTTACGGTGTGTATCTGCAGGATATGCAGACGGGGGCCGTCGTCGCGAACATCAGCGGCATTTCGGGGCTGTCGTGGGAGCCGACGCAGCCACTGGAGGCTCGCGATTATCGCTGGTGGGTGATTGGGGAAACTTCGTTCAATGGCCTGCGAGGCAACTGGTCGCCGGCAGTCAAATTCTACGTCGGTGGTCGCGCTGAAATCACCGCACCGCTCCAGAGTGCCTTCACCGGGCCAACACCAATTGTGTCCTGGAAAAGAATTGAAGATGCAGTCAGTTATCGTGTCTGGATTACCCAAATTACACCAGTGAATCGAGTCGCGCTGAATATTGGTGGTCTGACCGGGACGTCGTACCAGGTTCCTCAGGCACTGACAAGCGGTGGACATCGAGTCTGGGTGCAGGCAGTCACGGCCGATGGGATTATTGGGCCGTGGAGTCTTCCTGTGAATTTCACAGTGCCGTCGCTGACGGCAACAAACACGGCACCGGCGCCCCTGGTGACTGAGCTTGCTCTGCTGGGACGGTCGACGGTGCCCGCAATCGATCTGCAGAACTCGCTGCGGGTGGTCGAGACGAAGTCGGCGGTGTTGAACTCGCGCGGGACTGCAGCGCCGGTTACACCGGTCCCGGACACGGTTCAGGCAGAGCGGAATGTGGCAGAGCTGGAACGCCTGCCGGCTGATGCCCTGACACCAGACTTGTTGCAGCAGGTGCTGGATACATTGCTGCTGGCAGCACCGGCGGAGTCAGTGTGAACAGCGTGTGAGCGGACAGAGATGTTTTTTAGAGTGCAGGAGCTGGGCCTGGGCGACGTTGCCCGGGCCCCGCTCGTGCGAGTCAGTCCGTCTTCTGTGCTCAGATAATCGCCCCTTTGTGACGCGCCAGCCGCTTCAGATAGCTGCCGACAATGGCAGGGCAAGTTCCGCGGGCGGGGTGGCAGGTATCAGCAGTTGCAGCATGCGCTGTCGCAGGTCGTCCAGTCCGGTACCAGTCAGTGCCGACACCTGCACTCGATCTGCAAACGGCGGCCCCATCGTTTGCAGAGACACTGGGGTACCGGAGCCTGTGAGCAAATCAAGGTTATTCTGAACCAGCAGCACGGGGCAGTTTGCTGTTGTCAGGGCCTGCAGCAGCCGCTGCGGCACCGGTTGCAGACCCGCTACGCAGCAGATCAGGCTGACATCGCCGGTAGCGGTGAGAGATTTTTCAATGCCGTCGGCTTCGATTGCCGATGTTGCGTCGTCACGAATCCCGGCCGAATCCCGAAACTGCATGATCCAGCCATCCACCACCGTTTCGGCGTCCAGCAGGTCCCGCGTGGTGCCAGGG
>JBJTPZ010000237.1:0-4638 GCA_046075365.1 Planctomycetaceae bacterium | reverse complement strand
TGCATTCCCTCTCTGCCCTTATGGTGCTCAGTACTGTGCCTGGGGTCTGGTGGCGATCGGGGTGGTCAGCATTATTTACGGTGCCTTTGCAGCACTGGCTCAGACGGACTTCAAGCGTCTGGTGGCATACAGTTCTGTCAGCCACATGGGGTATGTTCTGTTGGGTCTGGCGATCTGGAAGATCAACGAGACAACTGGCGAGACGATGAATTCGGACTACTGGCAGATGGGTCTGAACGGTGCGATGTTCCAGATGATTGCTCACGGTATTTCATCCACCGGGATGTTCTTTATGGTGGGTGTGGTCTACGACCGCGTTCATCATCGTGATCTGAACAAATTTGGTGGTTTGATGGGACTGATGCCGCTGTACAGCGGTCTGGCAGCCGGTTTGTTCTTTGCGGGTCTGGGTCTGCCTGGTCTTTGCGGTTTCATTGGTGAAGTGTTTGTCGTGATCAGCACCTGGAGCTTCAGTCCGATGCTGGCTGTGATTTCGGCTGCCGGTGTGATTCTGACGGCCGGATATATTCTGTGGGCGATGCAGCGTGTGTATTTGGGTGCTGAGTATCGCGGTCCGCATCCGGAAGCGTTGTCTCCCAGCAATGGTCGTGAAAACGCTGTCGCTGCGATTCTGCTTGGTCTGGCGATTGTGCTGGGTGTTTATCCGGCTGTGTTGTTTGATGTGATGGAACCATCGATCAAGGCTATGGCGACGGCGACTGCCGAGGGATATCGGCATTCCCACGCTGCAGCTCAGGCTGCTGCGGGTCAGGCCCAGGCGGCTCTGGATCGCTGATGTATGCTGGCGTGCGGGCGGCTGTTTTCTTCTCCTGAACTCTGTCTTTAAGTGCTGCAATGCTGTTTTCCCAGCTGATTCAGAAGCTCATTCAGGACACGACCGAGAAATCTCTGCCGTTGTTCAGCGTAGAGCTGTGTCTGTGTGTCACGATCGTGCTGCTGCTGCTGGTGCGGCTGTTCAGTGCGGACAGGCTGTTGCCGGCTTGCGTGGTGGCTGTCATTGGAGCTGCTGCTGCGCTGGCCTGTTCGTGGCTGCAGTATCGCGAACTGTACGGTGTGCAGGAGCCGGTTTCGACAACGTTCTTTACCGGCATGCTGGTGCATGATTCGTTCACAGTGTATTTCCGCGCGTTTCTCAGTTTGTTTCTGCTGCTGACGGTGGCCTTGACCAGTCTGACGGGGATTCCGGACGAAGAAGATTCTCCTGACTTTTATTCGCTCCTGTTCGGTGCGACGATTGGCATGATGATGATGGCCAGTTCGAACAGCCTTTTGATGCTGTTCCTGTCTGTTGAGATGGCCAGTGTGCCCAGCTATGCGATGGTCGGTTTTCTGAAGGGGCGGAAGCCGTCCAGCGAAGCGGCTTTGAAGTATGTGGTTTATGGTGCTGGTGCAGCGGGTGTAATGCTGTACGGCATCAGTTTGCTGGCGGGAGTGCTGGGGACTGCCGACATGGGTCTGCTGGCTGAACGTCTGGCTGCTGCTGCCGCTGGAGGATCTGGTGGACTGGGTGATCCGGAGGTTCGTACGGCGTCGCTTGGTATTCTGCTGATCATGGTTGGGCTGGCGTTCAAGCTGTCTTTGGTGCCATTTCATTTTTGGTGTCCGGATGCGTTTGAAGGGGCTTCAGCTGAGGTTGCCGGCTTTCTGTCTGTGGCATCGAAGGCGGGTGCCTTTGGTCTGCTGGTGCGACTGTGTGTGTCATTGTCGGGTGCTGAAGGTACTGGCCCGCTGATGACTTCCTTTGGGCTTGGCCTGGGTTTTGTTGCCTGTCTGACGATGACGCTGGGAAATTTGGCCGCTTACGGCCAGAACAATCTGAAGCGTATGCTGGCTTACTCCACCATTGCTCATGCCGGCTACATGGTCATGTCTGTGGCTGCGATGCTGGTGATGTCCAGCAGCTCAGCGGGAGCCGCCAGTGCTGCTGAGGTGACTCGGTCTTTGGAAGGTCTGCTTTACTACCTGTTCGTTTACATGTTTATGAATCTGGGTGCATTCGCGGTGATTGCCCTGGTGCGGAACTACACGTTTGGTGAGACGCTGGATGATGTGCGCGGGCTGATCAGCCAGAGTCCGACGTTGTGCGTGGTGATGCTGATTTGCATGTTTAGTCTGGTGGGTCTGCCGCCGTTTGGCGGGTTCATTGGCAAGTTCTTCATTTTTGCATCGACTCTGAAGTCGGCTGAGACTGAGCCGTTCATGTATGTGGTGCTGGTGTGTGCTGGTTTGAACACGGTCTTCAGTCTGTTTTATTACATTCGGGTTTTGCGAGTGATGTTCCTTGAGGCACGTCCCGCGGATGCTCGACCGGTACCGCTGCCATTTGCATCATGGGAATCGGCCTTCACGCTGACGCTGGCAGGTTTTGTGCTGCTGTTGGGTGTGGCTCCGTACGTGATGAGCACGACTGCCAACACGGCTGCTCAGTCGCTGGCATTCTTCAACTGAGTATTGGAAAGATGGACTGGGTTATGGCGTCGGATGCAACGAATCAGCTGCTGAATGGTGTTCTGATTCAGATGTCTCGCAGTCTGCTGCAGTATGCGTCTGAGGCATCGATGTGGGTGCGTGCAGAGGCGGCATCAGCGGCTGGCAAGCTTGAGGCGGTTGCTCAGCGTCAGCGTGACGCGGTTGGGCGTCTGGCTTTGCTGCTGGATGGCAGGGACTTCGCCGTTGATTTTGGCAGCTTTCCGACGGAATACACGGATCTGCAGTTTTTGGCACTTAAATCTCTGGTGTCCGGTATGATCAACGGCCAGCAGAAGATTTGCGAGGCAGCCCAGTCTGTGCTGGAGCAGCTGCAGTCAAGTGGGGACTCTGAGGCTGTCGGCTTGCTAGGTGAGATTTTGTCGGGCCAGCGAGGAATTGAGGCTGAGCTGAAGGCTCTGGCTGGGACGCTGTAGGTCACTCGGGTCCGTTTGAGTTTTCCGCAGTTCGGGCTTTCCGGCACAGGATACGTCCTTTGCGCCGTGGCTCCCGTATCTCTGCAGCACTGAGGTGCGCCGGTACTTTCCAGACTTTTGGTCTCACGCCAGGCTGCGAGGCCGCTGAGGGAGACCCACGGGGCCATGGACAGTACACAGGCGAGCCGCGGACGGAAGTCCGCGGGTGTGAGTGCGATATTGCACTGCGGCTGGCGAACCCGGGGTAAGCCCGGTGCAGGCCGTTCAAAGTGGTGTGTCCCGCTGTCAAAAGTGGTGTTTCCCCACAATCTGTCCCCACAGTCGCCGCCCCCTGCACAGTGGACAGTGGCCAGGTGAGCCGCGGACGGAAGTCCGCGGGTGTGAGTGTACTGTAGCATCGCGGCTGGCACGCCCGGGGGCAGCCCGATGCAGGCGGTTTAACATGGTGTGTCCCCATCACCCTGTCCCCCATCACCCCTCCGCAAAGTGCTGTGTCCCCAGCACCAAATTGGTGTGTCCCCGCCCAATGACCGCCTCCAATCGCCTGTGGCGTGCAGTAGTTCGTAGTACCGGCTTCAGCCGGAAACGAGTCCCGAGAAAGCCGTCTTCCGCCACGGATGAACACCGATTTTCACGGATAAACGCCTTAGTTCAATGTGGTGTGTCCCCCACTCCTCGCCCGGTGCAGGCAGTTCAAAGTGCTGTGTCCCCATCACCAAATTCAATCGCCACCCCCTGCACAGTGGACAGTGGTCAGGCGAGCCGCGGACGGAAGTCCGCGGGTGCGGGCGTACTGTAGCATCGCGGCTGGCACGCCCGGGGGCAGCCCGATGCAGGCGGTTTCAATTGGTGTGTCCCCAGCACCCTGTCCCCCATCACCCCTCCAAAAAGTGGTGTGTCCCCAGCACCAAAGTGGTGTGTCCCCGCCCAATGACCTCCTCCAATCGCCTGTGGCATGCAGTAGTTAGTAGTACCAACTTCAGCCTGAAACGAGTCCCGAGAAAGCCGTCTTCCGCCACGGATGAACACCGATTTTCACGGATAAACGCCATGGTTCAACGTGGTGTGTCCCCCACTCCTCGCCCCCCACTCCTCGCCCGGTGCAGGCAGTTCAATGTGCTGTGTCCCCATCAGCCCCCGCAAATCCGCGAAGTCGCCAGGCCGCAGATGGAGCCGCACGGGGCAGCGTACAGTCCACAGGAGAGCCACGGACGGAAGTCTGCGGGTGTGAGCGTAATGTCGCACTGCGGCTAACGCGCCGGAGGTCAGCCCGATGCAGGCGGCTCAATGTGGTGTGTCCCCAGCACCCCCCAGCACCCTGTCCCAACTGGTGTGTCCCTAATCACACGCCCGCAAACTGGTGTGTCCCCCATCGCACGCCGCAAGGTTTCGCAGGCCTCCGTGAGGTTCGCCTGACTGCCGCGATTGACGCTGCGCCTGCTTCGGTTACTGAGTAATTTCCGACGTATCAAAAGACACATCAACCAGTGTCGTGACACCGTGGCCGGAAGGCTGATGAATGCCTTTGCGAAACTGGATTCGCCAGGTCCATGAAGTCTGAGCCAGCTCGAGGTCTGGCAGCTCGGCTGAGGCCACGTAGACTTCGACGGATTGTCCGGGGTTGACGGGGGTGCTGACATTCTGGCCTGTCAGCAGGAAGTTACTGCCGGCGGGGTGCAGGTAGTTGAGGATTCTGGGGGCATCGGTGCTGCCG
>JBJTPZ010000236.1:0-17234 GCA_046075365.1 Planctomycetaceae bacterium | reverse complement strand
CCCAGACGCGGGAACAAATCGCGAAACACAAACATCGGACGCAGGGCCGGGAAATTCAGAATGCGTTCCGGCGGGGCCGTCCGAATCGCCGCCACAACGGCCTTCGCGACACTGGCTGCGGTTGTGCCACCCAGCAGCGGTGGAGTCTTGCGGCCGGTGGCCTTGACAATCTCATCATAGATGCCACCGTCAGTCGCAAACCCCGGGCAAATGGCAGTTGACAGAATTCCATGCTCAGTCAACTCGCCTCGCAACGACTGCGTAAAAGCAATCAGCCCGGCTTTTGTGGCGCCATACACTGCCCCGTATGCCGGACCATGTTTGCCGGCGGTTGACGCCATATTGATGATCCTGCCGAATCGTCGTGACTTCATTCCCGGCACAACCAGCCGAGTCAACAGAATGGCTCCCGTCAGATTTGTGGCTATCGTCTGCTGAATCTCTGCTTCCGTCAGCGAGTCAAACTCAGAGAAACATTCAATCCCGGCGTTGTTGATCAACACGTCAATTCGACCGAATTCAGCCAAAGCAGCCTCAACCAGCCGCTGCAGATCGGCCGGCACTGCAACATCCGCCGGGACGGCCAGCACAGTGCAGCCGGCTGCCTGCAGCTCGGCCGCTGCAGCCTGCAGCCGCTGCGGTGATCGTGCCGCCAGAATCAGCCGAGGCCGCTGAGCAGCCAGCTGGCGGCAAATGGCCAGCCCCAGTCCGGCAGATGCGCCAGTCACCAAAATCACCTGCGAATCTGTTGCCGTCCCTGCTGCACTCATGACATCGTCCCTGACTGGTTCCCGCACTGCCAGACAGGCTGCCCGGCACAAAAGTATGAGTGTAGCAGCAAGCAAACAGGGTTTGGAATTCCTGTTCTGCGAGGAAACAGAATCCCGCCAGACCCCGCAATATCATCATGGTTCTCGGGAATTCGGTATTTCCCGCTGCACTTCGGGTTTCAGTCTGGCAATCCACACTGCCGCATAACAGAATGCGGTTATGTCTCCCCGCGTCCAGAACATCCTTGTGCTCACCGGCAGCGATTCTCCGCGAATCCAGGCCGGCTGGCACGATCTGCGCCGTCGGCTGCAGGATATGCCGGACGTCGAAGTTGTCGGGGTCTTCTCGGCCAGCGACGCGATCCCCGGCCATCTGCCGGCGGATCTGGTTGTGGTGCTGGGCGGGGACGGCAGCATCCTGCGTGGCAGTCGCCAGCTGGGTCTGCGCAAAATTCCGCTGCTGGGTGTCAATCTCGGTCGGCTCGGGTTTCTCGCAGATCTCAGCCCCGATGAATTCATGGCAGGCCTGCCTCTGCTGCAGCGCGGCGAATACTCAATCGCTTCCCACCTGATGTTCGAATGCTGCTGCCGCACTGCCGACGGCAGCCAGCAGACCTTCACCGGACTGAACGAACTGCTGATCACTTCCGGCGGGACACTCCGCATGCTGGATATCAGCCTGCGAATCGACAGTGAATACGTGACAACCTTCAGCTGCGACGGACTGATTATCAGCACCCCGGTCGGCTCCACCGCTCACAATCTGTCAGCCGGCGGTCCCATCCTCCGTCAGGATCTGGATGTCTTTGCCATTACGCCAATATGCCCGCACACCCTCAGCGTACGACCACTCGTCGATGCCGCCACTCGCAACTACCAGATCTCGGTCAATAACGCACCGGCCGGTGCCATTGCTGTGATTGACGGACAGATCACTGTGCCCATGCAGGCCAGCGATCAGATTTCCATGAGCCGTTCAGATCAGACACTGCTGCTGGCGCGACTGCCTGGGCACAGCTACTACAGCACTCTGCATCGCAAACTGGGCTGGCAAGGGCAACTGGAATACCGCCGTTAAGGCCTTTCCGGCCACCGTCATTTGCCGATACAGAAATGACTGAAAATGTGATCCAGCAGATCGTCGGTGTAGACTTCTCCCAGTACCGTCTGCAGGGCTCGCAGCGCCTGACGCAGTTCCAGCGAAACCAGTTCATCGCCGGCTGCGGCGGCGGCCGCCAGCTTCGCCTGCTGCAGTGCCCCCACGGCTGTCTTCAGGCTGTCCCGACATCGTACGGCAGATGAACCCAGCAGCTCTGAACGAGCTGCCCCGCGATGGCCCAGTAAGTCAACTATGCGCCGCTGCAGGTTTTGCAGGCCCGCTCCCGTCCGGCAGCTGATCTGCAGCTCCGCGTCAGCCTTGATATCTGCCGCAAGATCCGAACGTGTCAGCACCGGCAGTACAACTGCAAGCGCACCGGTCAGCGATGCAAACAACTGCTGATCCTGCAGCTGCTGGTCAGAACACAAATCGGCTGCTCGACACCACACCACAAGATCCGCCGCCTGCAGCTGTTCCAGACGCTGCTGCTGCGCCTGCTGACTGATGCTGTCGTCTGCGGCTTCACAGCCCGCTGTATCAATCAGTTCAACTTCCGATCCGCCCAGCGACAGGATGGCACTGACAAAATCTCGAGTCGTCCCGGCCTGCTCTGAGACAATCGCCCGATTCTGCTGCAACAGACTATTGAACAACGTGCTTTTGCCGGCATTCGGCAAACCCGCCAGTACCACCCGACGGCGACGGCCAGCAGGCAGACGACTGCCGGCATCCAGCAACAGCCCGGAAATCAGCTCAATCGCCGTCGCCGTCCGCCGCTCAATCTCATCCCGACTGACAAACTCAATGTCCTCTTCTACAAAATCGAGCCCGGCCTCCAGATCCCCAATCAGTGCGATCAGGTCCGTCCGCAGCTGCTGCAATCGCCCTGTCAGTCCACCTCCCAGCTGCCCCAGCGCCCGCAGCAGCTCTTCATGATCCGGGGCCTGAATCACCTCATGCACAGCCTCAGCCTGCAGCAGATCCATGCGGCCCGCCAGAAATGCCCGCATTGTGAATTCGCCCCGCTGAGCCAGTCTGGCACCCGCAGCACACAGGTCCTCCAGCACGCACTCAAGGATCGGCTCACAGCCAATCAGATGCAGCTCAGCCAGCAATTGCCCCGTGTAACTGCGGCGACCGGGCCAGTACAACAAGTCGGCAACGACCGGCACAGGAAACGCAGACAGCTGCAGCACACCTGGCCACCGACGAGCCAACCGGCTGGTTTGCCACTGTGCGGCATCGCCGGACGGCCGGGCAGCAAAATCTGCGAGATTCGCCTGTCGGGCAGTGAACAGCCTGCCCACAAGCTGCGGCGTCCGCGGTCCGCTGATCCGCACAATCGCCCGTTCCGATGCGCCGGGTGGCGAAGCAACAGCCACGATTGTGTCTTCCGGGTCCGGACGCATCAAAAAACTGCCCCTGAAACAATGAATTGGCTGACTGCTGACAATTATGGCCGGATTCTAACAAAGATTTCACTGCCAGACAGTACTGCAGTCACTGCCTTTTCCTGCAATACCTGGTCCGGCACACAGAATCGGTCTATGATCCGGTCTCGGCCTGTTGCCGGAAAATAAACACTGAAAACCGGATGTGATTGATGTCGGTGCTTGAAACCAAAGATCTGACGATGTCGTACGGATCCCGGCGCGGGATTCAGAATGTGTCGCTGCAGGTCAAATCGGGCGAAATCTTTGGATTTCTGGGACCGAATGGTGCCGGGAAATCAACCACCATTCGCATTCTGATGGGTTTGCTGCGAGCATCTTCAGGACAGGCCCAAATTTTCGGACTCGACTGCTGGAAAAATGGTGCTCAGATCCGCCAGGACGTCGGATACGTCGCCGGTGATGTGCGACTGTACCCGTGGCTGACGCTGAACCGCGGGCTAAAGATCGTTTCCCAGATTCACGGAAGATGCCTGCAGTCTGAAGGCCAGCAGCTGGCAGACCGATTTCGGCTTGAGCCCGACCTGCCGGTACGAAAGATGTCCCGCGGCAATCGTCAAAAAGTTGCCCTCGTACTCGCACTGGCCATCCGGCCTCGACTTTTGGTTTTGGATGAACCGACCAGCGGACTGGACCCGCTGATGCAGGACACGCTGATGGTGTGTCTGCGAGAACTGGCTGCCGAGGGGCGCACAATTTTGTTTTCCAGCCATACATTGAGTGAGGTGGAATCACTGTGTGATCGCATCGCGATGATTCGCGGCGGAAGCATCGTCGAATATGACTCGCTCAGCTCCCTGAAAGTGAGGGCTCCGCGCAGAATTCAAATTCAGCTTTCGCCCGGCCAGCAGGCTCCTGACTGCTGGCCGGCCGGCGTCCGAGTGCTGTGGCAGCCGCCGCACTCAGCTGGCCTGCAGCCATTACAGGCGTCACAGCATCATTTGCTCAGCATTCCCCCTGGACAGCTGTCGCAAACCTGTCTGCTGGAGCTGACAGGGGGCAGCGGCGAATTTCTGCACTGGGTCACCGGGCAGGGTTTCGCAGATGTTTCGATCGGAGCACCTTCGCTGGAGATTCTGTTTCGCAGCTGTTATGCGGTCGACTCGGAGCAGGCAGGAGCACAAGCATGAGAGGTTTGCTGTCCAAAATTCTGGCGGAGGTCCTCTGGCCGGTCCTCTGGTTCTGCCTCGGGCTGTTTCTGATCATGGGACTGCTCACCGCACTGCTGCCCAAAGTGCTGGGCAATATACACGAAGTCTTTGACAACATGCCGCTGGTGAAACCACTGATCACGGCTCTGCTGGGAGTGGATCCGGGCAACCAGATTTCTGCTCAGCTGTCGCAGGCTTTCCTGTGGACGCATCCGACATTGCTGACGCTGCTGTGGGCTCACGAACTGATGTACTGTTCTCGCATGCCGGCTGGTGAGATTGACCGGGGCACGGCCGATTTTCTGCTGTGCCAGCCGGTGACTCGACTGCAGATCTTTCTGGCGGAATCCATCGGCTGGATTGTCAGCGGTGTCGTCATTCTGTGCTGCGGCTGTGCGGGCCATCTGACCGCCTCAGGCTTTGTGCATCCCGAAATGCGGCTGCCTGTCAGCAGCGCCCTGCTGGTGCTGAGCAACCTGGCAGCCGTGTATCTGGCGGTTGGCGGCCTGGCATTCCTGCTTTCGGCCTGCAGTGATCGCCGCGGCAGGGCTGTGGGTATTGTGTTCGCGATACTGCTGTTGTCATTTCTGCTGAACTTCCTCGCACAGTTTCAGGAATGGGCGAAGACGGTGTCGTGGCTGTCAATCATGGAGTATTACCGACCGGCAATTGTAATTCAGAGCGATCAGTTTCCGCAGTCAGACGTGCTGACATTGCTGGGACTGGGGGCAATCTGCTGGACTGCGGCACTGGTGGTCTTTCATCGCCGCAGTATCTGTACGGTCTAGGCGCAGAATACGCACGTCCGTTAGTGCCGCGGACGGGACAATCGAGTTGCAGCAGTGCGTTTGAGGGTGGTGGTCTCACGCGAAGACGCGAAGGGAAACGCAGAGGGACCGGGAAGTGCGGGCGGTTCAAAGTGGTGTGTCCCCCCGTCAACTCCCGTCAGTTCGTCAACAAAGTGGTGTGTCCCCGTCAGATCATCACCCGGGGCACGCAGTGGTTCGTAGTACCGGCTTTAGCCGGAAACCCGTCCCGAAACAGCCACCTTACCCCACGGATGAACACAGCTTTTCACGGAGAAACGCCCCGGGGCTGACCGGGGTGGATTCACGCCTGACCCGGAGCCATAAGCGGGGGTTTGCAGAGTGCTGGTCTCACGCGAAGACGCGAAGACGCGAAGGGAATCGCAAAAGGGCGGGAAGCGAACTGGCGGCATCCATGCTGCAGACCCGGGCACTGCCGTACCCGGCTCGCCTTTGGGCTGTCAGGCCCCAGTCGGCTCAAAGTGGTGTGTCCCCCCGTCACCCCCGTCACCCACGTCACCAAAGTGGTGTGTCCCCCCACCGCATCACCGTGTCTCACCGCCTTCGCAACGTGCTGTGTCCCCCATCAACTCCCTAATCTGTCCCCCCCCGGAAAAGTGCTGTGTCCCGGAGATTTGAGGGTGGTGGTCTCACGCGAAGGGAAACGCAGAGGGACCGCGAAGTGCCGGCGGTTCAAAGTGGTGTGTCCCCCCGTCAGCCCAAAGTGGTGTGTCCCCCACCGCATCACACGAAGACGCGAAGGGAAACGCAGAGGGACCGGGAAGTGCGGGCGGTTCAAAGTGGTGTGTCCCCCCGTCATGTCCAAAGTGGTGTGTCCCCCACCGCATCACACAAGAAGATGCGTAGCAAAGCTGTGCCGAAAGGTGTGACAACTGGCAGGCTTGTTTAATCTGGCAAGCTGGACGGCCCGCTTTACGGCTCGCTGCAATCCGTCCTCCAGGACATGATGACGACGAATGATCCCGCTGCGAGGGTCGCGTGAAATGTCTCGGGCCGGAAACACCCATTGCCACGGCCACGAGACACCCGCATTCGGCGACTTCACGGCAAACGCCTGCGGCAATTCCACTCCCGCGAGGTTTCGTTCGCGATCCTCGGCATAGAGTCCCTGCAGTCGCTCGATATGCGACTGCAGCTGATCTCGCACTGCTTCGGGCAGCACTGTCACGCGGTCTTTATCGCCTTTGCCACTACGCACGGTAATCGTTCCCGATGTGAAATCGACATCCTTGATGCGCAGTCGTACGCATTCCATTAATCGCATTCCTGTGCCATACAGCAGCCGTGCCATCAGTCCGTATGTTCCCTCCAGATGAGTGAACACGCGTTTCACTTCGTCTTTTGTCAGAACCGTGGGAAGGCGTTTGGGACGTTTAGCACGATCGAACTCCCCGAACTCACCCGGATCGCGACGCACAACCTCGCGGTACATAAAAACAATCGCATTCAACGCCTGATTCTGTGTCGATGCGGAAACTCTGCGGTTTA
This sequence comes from Planctomycetaceae bacterium, assembly GCA_046075365.1. GTDB lineage: Bacteria > Planctomycetota > Planctomycetia > Planctomycetales > Planctomycetaceae > SXXK01. The sequence continues at coordinate 10,448 of JBJTPZ010000236.1, read as the reverse complement.
CGGCCAGGTGCGTCAGGAAAGCTCGCACCTCCACTGGACCCATGTCACGAGGGTGACGCTTGTTGTGGAAAAGAATAAATCGCTTTACCCACGAAACGTACGATTGCTCAGTACGATAGGCCAAATGTTTTACGCGACACGCATTTGCAACCTGTTCGAGAAACCGTGGCTCTCCGGGTTTTTGGTGATTGGGGTAAGGTTGTTGCGGATCGTCAGGCGGATTTGGGACTTGCGGCATAGCACAGACTCCGTTTGCGGTGTAGCAAGGCAACTTGAGCAGCGATCCGTAGCAGTTGGACGGCAAGTATGACACATCAGGATTGACATCTCCAGATTCGACAGCGAAACTGCGGTAAACTTCTACCGCAGCTTCGCGGTCGAATATTTGTTCGCTGCGAGGCGGTGCGGACAGGCTTGCGAACCCACAGGAATCGCCTGAACCGCGAAGCGTATTGAACCAGACAGATCGTGCATGAAGTTTCCAGTATGGACGATTCGCCGTGTGAACCTCCACCAAAATCAAAACCGGCCACCCGCTGGCGCATGATCCCCGCAACACTGCTTACTCTTTTCGGTGCAATATTATTGATCCTGTCAGTTCTCAACCTACTGCTGTCAATACTTGGGTACCGTCCATTGGGTGTGAACAACAACACTCCGCCGCAATTCATCCCGGGTACATGCATGATGAGTCTCACGGCTTTCGGCGCCATATATGCCGGTAGGCTTTGGTGGAATCAAAAATGGCGTAATGCAGTGATCTGCACTATAGTTGCTTACTTACTTGGCGTATTTGCTGCAACGCTCGCGTTTCCCGGTTTGAAATGACAACATATTTCATAGGTGCAACAGTGATGCGCGGGGTGTAACTGAAGGCAGCGAACAAAACGCTGAACCCGAGTTGCCGATGACGGGTTTTTGAAATGGAAGCTCTCTCGCGGCAACCGGGTTAGCGTGGCCGTTCGTCGATGATACCCTTCTGACTAACATCTTTCTCACCAAAGAGGACTGCGCAACGTGCGTTGCAAGAAATGCGGCTTCAAATGGCGTCTTCCAGCTGGAGACATGAATAGTTCAGACCCACCCGGGTGTTTCTTTATCGTAGTGGTGGTTTCACTTTCAGTTGCTGGACTAGGATGGTTAGCATTTCAGCGCGGACACGATTTTGGATTGGTGTTTTGTGCACTTGGTGGTCTTGTCGCATTGTTTGCCTCGGGCGGAGTTCTTACCGGCATGTGGGATCAACGGACATACGACGGTCCCAATTGTCCAGATTGCGGCCAGCGTGTTGAAAGGATTTGGCCTTGGTCTTTGTGACGATGAGTAACGATGTAGCGTGCGTGTTAGTGTTCGATATAGTTGGAATCCGCGACTGTCAACGGTCACGCCAACCTAATGCAAACACGACGTGTCCCCCGCAAAGTGCTGTGTCCCCCGCAAAGTGCTGTGCCCCTCGCAAAGTGCTGTGTCCCCCGCAAAGTGCTGTGTCCCCCGCAAAGTGCTGTGTCCCCCGCAAAGTGCTGTGTCCCCCGCAAAGTGCTGTGTCCCCGCTCAAAGTGCTGTGTCCCCTCGCAAAGTGCTGTGTCCCCCGCAAAGTGCTGTGCCCCCATCGCATCCCCCAGCGGACTGCTCTTTCACTCCGGTCGCAGTGGAAACATCACGGGCGTGCAACTCCAGTTTTCACGGGGGCGTTTGGCTTCCTTGCGGCCAGCAGCTTCCGCAGTCCGGACAATCTTTCACGGCTCCCAGCCAGAACCACGCCTGTGCCGCGGGGGCCGGTGAAAGCAGCTGGATGTCGCGACGGGCATAGTATCCTTCGGCCACGCCTTCGGCGTCATCGAGTCGTGAGAGGCAGTCGCTGTCGACTTCGTAGAGTTCACCTGCGATCGACAGACCGGCGGGCCACTCGACCAGTCCGGGATAGTGTCCAAGGTCAAACAGTCGGTACAGGGGGCGGGTGCTGGCGGTTCCAAGGAACCGGGCGGACTGCAGCAGGTGGTGCAGTGCCCGGCCGCGTTTGAGTGAGCCGTAGACGAAGACGATCGCATTCATGCTGGAAGATCCTGTCGGCGGGTTCTGTCGGTTGCTAGGGAATTCTGCGAATCTGTCACGGTTTTGGCAACCGCCCCCTGTTCGCAGCCGTCGGAAGATCAATAATCGGGCGGGGCTGTCCGAGCGGTCCTGTGAAGTCGTCCTGCCGGGGGGCTTTCAGTACCGGAATTCTGCGTTTCTGCGGATTGAAGATCAGAAAGAGAGTGTCATGTCTCTAAGCAAGCTGCCGGCGACTCTGGCGGAACTCAGGGCCAGTGGCTGGAAATCGCGTTCGGTCAAGCAGGAGATTCGTGAGAATTTTCTGCAGCAGCTGGCGGCGGGCGGCGAGCTGTTTCCGGGGATGATTGGTTACGAGCACACAGTGATTCCGGAGATCAGTCTGGCTTTGCTGGCCGGTCATGACATTTTGTTTCTGGGTGAGAAGGGTCAGGGTAAAAGCCGGCTGATGCGGCTGTTGCCTCGTTTTTTGGATCCGGTTATTCCGTATCTGGATTTGCCGGGCTGTGCGGTGCACGAGGACCCGTATCATCCGATTACGAAGCAGGGCCGGGCCTGTGTGGCGGAAAAGTCTGAGTCAGAGATTCCGATTGCCTGGTGGCCGCGCGAGCAGCGTTACGCCGAGCGACTGGCCCCGGGGACTCGTTTTGCCGACATCATTGGCGAAATTGATCCGGCGGCGCTGGCTGCCGGGGCCAGTATGTCGGCCGAAGAGGCGCTGCATTTCGGCCTGATTCCGCGCATGCATCGCGGTTTGTTTGCGATGAACGAGCTGCCGGAACTGGATGAACTGGTACAGGTTGGTCTGTTCAACATTCTGGAAGAGCGGGATGTGCAGATTCGCGGGTATCCGATTCAGTTCGACCTGGACGTGATGATTCTGTTTTCAGCCAACCCTGCGACTTACAACCGCAGCGGCAAGGTGATCCCGCAGCTGAAGGACCGCATTGGCAGCCTGATTCAGACTCATTACCCCGAGGACCGGGATGCCGGGATTCGGATTATGGAGCAGGAGTGTGAGGTACCGCTGGACGGTCAGTTTGCGGTGGTGGTGCCATGGTTTATGAAGCAGATTGTGGAAGAGGTCAGCCGCCGGGCTCGTCGCAGCCGTTACATTGACCAGCAGTCCGGAGTCAGTGCGCGGTTCAGCATTGCCAATTACCAGACGATGATCGCCAGTGCGCGTCGTCGCGGTGCCATTCTGGGTGAAGTCCCCGCGGTGCCTCGAATCAGCGATCTGGGACACCTGTATGCGTCGTCACTGGGCAAGCTGGAGATTGATCTGATGAGCAGTCATCAGATGAGTGAGAAGCAGGTGCTGGATGCGGTGATTGGCGAAGCCGTGAAGTCGGTGTTTGAGGAGTATGTAGAGCAGCACGGGCTGGATGAAATCTCAAAGATCTTCTCGAAGGGAGTGCGGATTGAGGTTGGTGATCTGCTGCCCAGTGCTCATTATGAAACCTTATTAAAACGAGTGCCACCTGTGTGGGAACGGGCATTTGAAGTGAATGCGGCCGAGAACGCAGCGATGCGTGCTTCGTGTGTGGAATTTGTGCTGGCAGGGCTGCATGCGACTGAGCGGATCAGCAGATCGCAGAAGCACGGTGTGGTCAGTTACGAAGTCTGACTGCGGTCAGTTGCGGTCGCTGAGTGCGATGATGACGGACGCTGTCAGCAGCACGGCCCCCAGCAGCCGCAGCAGCATAACGCTGCGGCTGTGCTGTTGTTCGGCGGTGCCGAAGGTGCCGGACAGCAATCGTGCCAGTGCCACTGCCCACAGTCCTCGCAGGGCATACACAATATTGATTCGGGTGGCATCGCCGAAGCGACTCAGCGACCACGACATGCTCATGGCCTGCACCGCCATCAGCAAAGTCCCCAGCAGCAAGGGTGCAAGGATCGGCGTGCCCAGCAGTTTACGGGGTCTGTCGGCGAAGGGCAGCAGCGCAGACGACCACAATCCGGTACACACGAACATCGCGGGCAGAAAGACGGCAGCGCCCCAGCGACGTCCCCACAGCTGCAGTCCGGCGTCAAACAGTGACAGGGATACCGCTGCCAGCACAGCCAGCCCAATCGTCAGCAGGCTCCGCGGCACGGAACGCTGACTGCGATCACCGGCTGCTGCGCCCGCCTGTATGAATCCAACACCCAGTGTGGCCAGTCCGGCACCTGCCCAGACCGGTGCGGAAATCGGTTCACCGGCTAGCCCCGACAGAATCACCGCGACGATGATCACCTTGACTCCAAACACCGGAGTCGCCACGGAAACGTCACCGTGCTGATAGGCAAAGTAAGTGAAGACCTGACCGGCTACAAAACTGAGTGCCACGAGGGCCGCCTGCCACCAGCCCTGCTGCGGCAGCAGTTGCCCGGTTGCCAGTCCGCACAGGCCCCAGCCTGCTGCCAGCCAGAAATTTGCCAGCACTGTGCTGGTCCAGGGACTGCCGCCAAGCGAGATGGCCCGCTTGGCATTCAGCATCCCGAACACAAAGACAACACTGGAAAACAGAGGAAACAGCAGGTGCAGCGGCAGTGTCACGGAGCAGCCTGTTTCGAAGCTTCTGAAAACTGCTTCCAGACCGCAGGGATGCTGGCGGCAGCCGCATCGCCGTCGTGAATGTACAGGCCGTACCGCAGTCGCAGTGTCTTGCCCTGCTCCAGATGCACGGGCTTCGATTCACTGGCGCCGTTTGTGTAGGCTTTTTCGCCAAACGGGCTGACAGAGAACAGTCCGTAGTCCCGCACGTGATAGCGCGACGGGCGGAAGTTCTCAGGATGATCCATGATCGTCACACCCACAGTTTTGCCACCCACTTCGCCGCTGTAGTCGACCCATGGAAAGGTGCGGCCCCAGCATTTGGCCGTTGTGGCCGAACCGTCACTGGCTGTGACCCGACCACCATTCTTCTCTTTCATGGAAGGCGCCACGCGAAAGCCAAACAGGCCTTCCTTCGTGTCCTCGAAAACCACCGGCCCATTGACTGCGGTGAAAGTCATGTCGTATTCCAGCAGGCGGTTGGCGTGAATCGTTATCGTGGCTGTCTCTTCGACTTCGGCCTTGCCGGATTCCGGATTCTGCCATGCGTTGGTGGCGCGGATGACGGCCGAGCTGCCGGCGGCCCGGATGATCTCGGTGCTGGAGTTCACAATTTTTCCTTTTTCGGCCCAGAACTTGACTCCGTTGACTTCATCAATGGCGTTCCAGATCCCCTTGTGGTGCGGGTGATCGGCGTCAGAGGCATCGCCAAGGGCTCGGTTCACCACAACACCGCCGGCGGTGGTGACAGGCAGGAAGAAGGGTTTTGGCAGAGTACTGCTGTAGTTGAAGGTGGTGAAGGGCTGGCCACTGATGCGAATGTCCAGGGTGCTGCCTTCTCCCTTGCTGACAGTCACCTGATCATCGGCCGAGACCGGCGCCGGGGTACTGGCGAGCAGCAGGCAGGGGCAGATAAAAGTCAGGAACAGACGGGTAATCATCGGTGGCCTTTCTTATCAGTGTACGGAATCTGCTGCGGCAATCTGCAGCCGGGGCATCCTAACGATTCCCGTGAGATCCGCCCAGAGACTGGGGGATTCGCCGGAAAAAGGGCGTTTTCGGCGAAATTTGCCCGCTTCCCGTGTTTCCTGACTTCCCGCTTCCCGCTCGATTCTGCCTCCTGACGGGGACGGGTTTACACGGTTTGCCAAAACCGATATACCTTACCCCCAATTCGCGGACCGGACGTCGCCTGCATTCGGAGCAGGCAGCCGGAGCAAATCCTCGGATGACCGAATGAACGACACCAAAGTCATCGGGTGCCTGTTTTCGCTGGAGGAAGCTACCTGTGTCGGATATTACTGATAAAGTTATTTCAATCGTCGGCGATCAGCTGGACGTACCACGAGAAGAAATCACACGCGACAGCTCGTTCGTAGACGACCTGAAAGCCGATTCTCTCGATATCGTTGAACTTGTCATGGCTCTTGAAGACGAATTCGAAGTCAAGATTCCTGACGAGGACTACGACAAGATCAAGACCGTTGGCAATGCCATTGATTACATCAACGGAAAATCAAAATCCTGATCGTGTCGGCTGAATGTTCCGGACAATCTGGCGGAAAGACGGCACAGCGGATGCTTTGCCGTTTTTCACCATTTCCCTGGTAGTTCCATCAGCCTGCTTCTGCGCCGAAAGCTGAGTGTATGTCACGCCGTCGAGTAGTGGTGACAGGCCTTGGCGTTGTCACCCCGCTTGGCTGCGAACTGGACGACGTCTGGGACGCTGTGTGTCGCGGTAAAAGCGGCGTCGGCCTGGTGGAAAGATTCGACTGCCGCGAATTTAAAGTTCGCTTCGGCGGCGAAATTCGGCAGTTCGACGCCACCCGTTACCTGCAGATGGATGCTCGCGATCTGCGTCGCGCCGATCGCTTTTCGCAATTCGCAATGGTGGCTGCCGAACAGGCGGTTGTGCAGGCCGGCATCGACTTCGGCGCGGGCGATGCATATCGCTATGGCGTGCTTGTCGGCAGCGGGATCGGAGGGCTCGACGAAATCGAGCTGCAGCATTCCGTGCTGTTCGATCGCGGTCCCGATCGCATCTCGCCGTTCATGATTCCCAAGCTGATCATCAACGCAGCCAGCGGAAATCTGTCCGTACGCTGGAAGCTTCGCGGACCAAACACCTCCGTCTGCACTGCCTGCGCTTCCGGCACCAACGCCATCGGTGACGCGTTCCGCATGATTCAGCATGGCATGGCAGATGTGATGGTAACCGGTGGCACCGAAGCGGCGCTCACACCCATGGGGATCGCCGGCTTCGCACGCATGGGCGCACTGTCGGTCCGCAATGATGCTCCCCAGGAAGCCAGTCGACCGTTCGATGTTGATCGCGACGGTTTTGTGCTGTCCGAAGGTGCCGGGATTCTGATTCTGGAAGAGCTGGAATTTGCCCTGCGTCGCGGTGCACGCATCCTCGCAGAAGTCTGCGGCTACGGACTGTCCTCAGACGCCACTCACCTGACATCTCCGGATCCGCAGGGGACGGGAGCGGCGCGAGCAATTCAGGGGGCTATCCTGGATGCCGGTGTGAAGCCGGATGATATCGATTACATCAATGCTCACGGCACCAGCACCCCCCTTGGCGATGTCGCGGAAACCAACGCCATTCGGACTGTCTTCGGACAGCATGCAGACGCCATTGCCGTCTCCAGTACAAAAAGTCAGCTGGGACATTTGCTGGGGGCGTCTGGCGGAGTCGAAGCGGCATTCTGTGTGCTGGCACTCGAACGCCAGCTGGCACCCCCCACGATCAATCTGGACCACCCGGATCCCGCCTGCGATCTGGATTATGTACCGCACGAACCACGCAGCATGCGGATTCGCTGTGCCATGAAGAACAGTTTCGTGTTTGGTGGCCACAACGCCTGCCTTGTCTTTCGCGAATACCGCTGAGATCGTCAGTTGTTTTTCATCAGAAATCTCACGCCTTTATCAAAAACATGTTGAAACAACAGTTGTTTTTACGCTGATTAGAGTGTTAGGCTGTTGCCACTGGGCTGCTTTTCCCTTTATGACCGTTGCCACCCATGAAGAATCCTCTGCTGGCTGAATATTTCTTCCTGCAAATTGCCGTGATTTTGACGGTCTGCCGGATCGTCGGCATTGTGGCTCGCCGCTTCGGGCAGCCGCAGGTGGTGGCTGAGATGATTGCGGGTGTGTGTCTGGGGCCGTCGCTGCTGGGGCTGTTTTTTCCTGAGCTGCAGGCCGCCATTTTCCCCTGGGACGCTAAAACTCGCGATTCACAAAGCTATATCTACCCCGTGTCGCAGCTGGGGCTGGCGCTGTACATGTTTATTGTGGGGATGGAGTTTCGCCTGGATATTGTGCGATCGCAGTGGAAAAGTGCGGTTGCCGTATCGCTCGCCGGAATGCTCAGTCCATTCCTGCTGGGTGGTCTGCTGGGACTGTACTTTCACAGCTCAACAGATCTGTTTCCGGCGGGCTCGACAGCCTGGGCTTCCGCCATTTTTCTGGGTGCGTCCATGTGCATCACGGCGTTCCCGATGCTGGCCCGCATTATCCACTTCAAAGGGCTCAACGGTACGCGTATGGGCACCGTGGCAATCGGTGCCGGGGCCCTCGACGACGGCTGTGCCTGGTGTCTGCTGGCCGTTGTGCTGTCCAGCATCGAGAAATCGCCCACAGCGGCACTTAGAAGTATTGGTGGCGGAATTGTTTTCGTCCTGGTGGTTTCGCAGCTGCTGCGTCCGCTGCTGCTGCGTCTGGAACGCCTGCTGACTCGTGACGGCCGGCTGACTGAGCCAGGTCTCGTAATCTGTCTGGCTCTGATGGCCCTGGGGGCTCTGACCACAGACAAACTGGGGCTGCACGCAGTGTTTGGTGGTTTCATCGTCGGCACTGCCATTCCGCGCGGCGCGATGGTTCGCGGCGTGACCGAAAAAGCCGAACCTTTGACAGTAGCACTGCTGCTGCCCATGTTTTTCACCTTCAGCGGGCTCAATACCAGAATCGGTCTGCTGAACACGACTTCCGGCTGGCTGATGTGTCTGCTGGTGATGGCGGTGGCGATGATTGGCAAAGGAGTCTCCTGCTGGCTGGCCGCGCGGGCTACCGGAGTCCCCAACCGGGAAGCACTTGGAATCGGCATCCTCATGAATGCTCGCGGACTGATGGAACTGATCATCATCAACATTGGTCGCGAACGCGGTCTGATTTCCGACCAGCTGTTTGCCATGCTGGTGATCATGGCCATTGTCACCACCCTGATGGCTTCGCCGATCTTCGATCGCCTTGTCGGCCCCACAACCCCGCCCGCCGACGTTTAGCACGCAGGCCCCTGACCTTGCAGCTCGGGCTTTCCAGCCCGAGTCATAAAGCCGTAGCTCGGGCTTTCCAGCCCGAGCACCCTCTGGCCCCGCATTTGCGAATTGTGTGTGCTGCTGTTTTCGAGTACGAGCGGAACAGTCGGCGGCGAGGCGCCGCGGTTTGCGAGTGTCGATTATCGACGAATCACCCGCCAGAACTGGTCCCGGTACCCCGCAGCTCGGGCTGGATAGCCCGAGCTGCATTTTGTGGCCGGCGTTTCGGCACCCAAAATCTGAGAACTGCTCGGTCTGACCCGCGCACTGGACAAACTTTCCGCAGTTTTTAGGTATTTTCAGGGATGCACCGAACTTTTTTGAGAGCATTCAGATGTCAGAACGATACGGACTGGCCATCGGGCATGTCCTGCATGCCACAGATTTTGCAGCGGGCAGCACCGTTGCCTTTGCACATGCTCTGCGTCTGGCCTGTGCCGCCAAAAGCACGCTGTCGATCCTGCATATTGAGCGAGCAGAAGATGGGCGGCCGGACTGGTCTCAGTTCCCGGCTGTCCGCGATACTCTGGCCCGCTGGGGCATGCTGCCGGAACATGCATCAAAGTCTGATGTCGCCGGTCTTGGTGTCCGCATCGGCAAGGCTTCGGTCACCGATCCGGATCCCGTAACCGGAGTCCTCGGGTTTCTTGATGAACACCCCGCTGATCTGCTTGTGCTTGCCACCCAGCAGCGACATGGACTGGATCGCTGGCTGCATCAGACCACGGCTGGCCGCATTAACGCCGGCAGTGATGGTGCTACTCTGTTCCTGCCGGTCGGGTGCACCGGCTTCGTTCAGGAAGACACCGGACAGGTCCAGTTGCGGAACATTGTCGTGCCGATCGATTTTGAACCGGATCCGGAACCTGCAATTGAAGTTGTGTGCGATATTGTGAATGCACTGGAAGTGCCCGAGTGCCATATTCATTTGCTGCACATCGGTGATCCGGCAGATTCACCGGGCGTCAGTCTGCCGGGCAGTCCTGCGGTCAGCTATCACTGGCACACCGCTGCCGGCTCGGTTGTCAGCACGATCCTGCAGCGCGCACAGCAGCTGCAGGCTGATCTCATCGCCATGACAACGGCCGGTCGCAACGGACTCCTCGATGCGCTCCGCGGTTCCACCACCGAACAGGTTCTGGAACATTCCGGCTGTCCTGTGCTGGCCGTGCACGAGTGGCTGGACTGAAACAGCGTTGCTGCCCGAAATTGCAAGCCACGGATAAATCGCGAGTTGTGATGCTGCGGACAGTTTGAATCGCAAGCCACGGATTGACACGGATGTCCACGGATAATCGCAAGAGTGGTGCCACGGATAGTGATTTCACGACCTGTGGCCAGCCTTCACACTTGTCTTGATCCGTGAAAATCCGTGTTCATCCGTGGCTTCGCGTTTGGCCAGTTGTCTGCTGAGTCCTTATGAGTGAGGGAAGTGGTAGTATACCCCTCACCCCCGTCCCCTCTCCCCTTCCAGGGGCGAGGGGTGCTATGCGCATAGCACAGCCCGGAACTTTAGGGGCTCACCAGAAGCTACGGCA
>JBJTPZ010000235.1:0-37795 GCA_046075365.1 Planctomycetaceae bacterium | reverse complement strand
GCCAAAACCCGCTGACAGGTCCTCGGCAAACGACCTTCAAGTCCGAATTTCGACCTCCTGTCGATGAGTCTTCTGACGTCCTGACACGACCGCAGAATATTCACTTGCAGCCGTCTGTCAACACTCGCTGACAACATGGTTCCAAACCGTTGAACGACAACAGCTTGCGACCGCTTCAGCCGACCGGGCAACAGACAGCCGCAGGATCCATGCTCCGCAGTATATTGTGCCTCCCGATTCTGTCAACACTATTTGTTGTGTATCAGGAGCATCGTCAGGGAGATCCGGTTTCGCCCAGTTTTTTCCGCGAAATGTCCAAAAAAGGGGGTGACCAAAATTCAAAATTCGGCCCCGAATTCAGTTGACAAATCGCTCCCGCTGCGGCAGCAAATGTGGCCCCGTCGCCACACCGCACCAACCGCACCGCCGCCAACACCCCAAATGACCGGCACAGCCCCCCGCAACCACGCCAGACTACGGAGCCGGACGATCCGAAAACGGAAATAACCGACGCCACTCAGCACGAGCCGCCTCGACCTCCGCCACACTGCCACCCGTCCCCCGCAACACCTCGACATAACTGTAGTAAATGTCCTCGTTCGTCTTTGGCTGCTGACGCAGCGCCCGCTCCAAAGACGCTCGCACCGCTCCCGCATCCACCGCCGGATACTGCAGACAAACCGGATGACCACTGAAAGCCGGCACACCACTGCCGCAGTAGTTCAGCTGCACCGCCTGCAACAGCAAGACCTCCGCCAAACCCGGAAACAGCCGCGACTCCACCCCCGGCAAGTCATACTCAAAATACAAATTGGGCTCCCCAGGAACCCGCGGCAGCTGCAGTCGCTCAGACCACAGCAATGACACATGACCCCCAGACCACCGCTCCCAGCCACCACTGATCAGCAACGCCAAAAAAACCACATACAACATGCGAAAACGCCGCAGCCGACCACTCCACACCCAAACCGTTACCGCCGCCACCAGCGGCAGACTGAAACACAGCAGCAGCTGCCAGGCCGGCCAGCCAGCCGGATAACCCCACAGCAGCAGCGGCAACACCAGCAACATTCCACGCCGCAGAATTCGCACCCACACTGCAGCCCTCGGCCTGCTCATGACAGACCCCCGTGAATGCGCCGATCACGCACCTTCCAGATGAAGGAATCGAAGTAATAGTGAGTCATCCCCAGAGTGTTCAGCAGGGCCAGCGTCACAAACGCATAGCCCTCCTCAGCCGTCATCGCACCCAGCCCAAACGCTGGAATCGAATCATACAAAGTCGGAAATCGAGCCCAGCCAAACAAAAATGCACCCAGCTGGCCACCAGTCAGAACCTGCACCAGCACCGAATACAACACACCCGAAAGCAGAAACGCCCACAGCCAGCCCCGACCCGCCAGCAAACCCGCCACACTCCAGCCACCACGCCCCTCCACCGTCTGACGACGCAAATACCAGTAAACCATCACCATATACTGCACACCATGCATGATCCGATGAGCAATCCCCCACACCAGCACACTCGCCGTATGCCAGGCACAGAAATACCACAGAAAATAACTGGCACCAAGAAACACGTACTTCAGCGGATTCACTGCACCGCCGCACCGCAGCGTCCAGATCACATGCCCACCATAGATCACCAGATAACCCATCAGCAGCCAAAAGCTGATCGCAGTCACCGCCTGCACCTGCTCGGCTGAGACCGGCAAACGCAGACGATACAGCTCACGCACCAACGGAAACACAAACATCGGTGACGTCAGCAGCATGTGACTGAACAACAGCCAGCCCAGCACAAGGTCAAACCAGCCCGTCGATGGCAAACCCGTGCGGCCACGAAAGTCGTAAATCCGCGCAAATCCATGCTGCTGCATAATACTGTGCTGATGATCCCACAAAATCACCAGACAAGCCGTTGAAATCGGAGCCAGCCCGTAACCCGCCAGACTGCCCGCAAAAATCAGCAGCGGACCCCAGTACAGACGGTCCCCCCACATCCGCCGCTCGTCCGCAATACCCCACGTCCGCAGCCACGACGCAAACTGATGCGGCAGCGTGACCCACACACCCACTGCTGCCAGCGCCACAGCCGACAAATACTGCTGACACAGCAGCGCCAGTGCCACCGCTAAAAATGGCAATGACACAAACCACACCAGATCGCCGCCAAAGCTCAGTATGTAGCCACGCCGAAACATCCCGGTCCCCCCGCCCAACAAGGCACACTTCCACGCCCCAATCCTAACGTCACCCCGCAGCAGCAGCCAATCCGCCCGTCAGAACAACCGCTCTCCCGATTTCGGGAATCCCGCCGCTCAAACAGGCCCCCAACCGCCCCCGCTACGCCACTCACTCCAGTACATTCCCCGCATAATTACGGATACGCAGGTAATGATTTTTGGGGTCCGAGTCAGGTCCAGATGCGGATTCCTCGCAGAATCACCACCCGCAGATCACCCCCCGCACCCTTGTCAACAGAAAATCCGACGAAATTCCAGCCACACCAGACACCCGCTCCTGAAGTTCCACTCAGGGCTTGACTTGTAATGGAAACGTAATAGTCTGCACATAGCCGATAATCTCGGCAGACAGCGAAACTTCGGCAGTGAGTCCGCTGCACACACACCGCACTGCCCAAAATCAGTCACTCCCCCCCCCAAACCAGTCCTTCCTCAACTGCAGCACTGCAACCAACCAAACCAAACCGCGTGTCGGCAAGACGCCGGCTCGGCACTCCAGGCAGGAGAAACCCCATGAAACTGAGTGGTCCGGTGTCAAGCTCACAGTTCATCCCGCAGCCAGCAGCGCGGCCCGTCGCCATGCTGCTTACTCTGCTGGCCACGGGTCTCCTGGCGTTCTCCGCCAGCCCCGCAGTGCACGCCGGCAATCCCGCAGTCACGGCTCCGGCTGTCACTCGCGTTGAAATTGCCCCGGCCACCGACAACAAAGTCGTCATTCGCAGCCGCGATGCTTGCCAGCAGCTGATCGCCACCGCGGTCATGGCGGACGGGACACTGCAGGATGTCACTCGCAAAGCCACCTGGACCATCTCCAGTCCGGCATTGCTCTCAATCGATGCCACCGGCATGGCCATCCCTGCCGGCGACGGCGACATCACCGTGACCGCCGCCTTCGAAGGCCAGGCAGCCACTGTCAATGTTTCAATTTCCGGCTTTGCCACTCCGCTGCCGATCAACTTCCGCAATCAGGTCGTCCCCATTTTCACCAAACTGGGCTGCAACGGCGGCGGCTGCCACGGCAAATCCGGCGGACAAAACGGATTCCGCCTGTCACTGCTGGGCTTCTACCCCGAAGATGACTATGAATTCCTCCGCAAGGAATCTCGCGGTCGCCGCATTTTCCCCGGCATGCCCCAGGAAAGCCTGCTCCTGAAAAAAGCCGTCGGACAAAGTCCCCACGGCGGCGGCAAACGCATGGAAGCCGGCAGCTTTGAATACAACCTGCTGTGCCAGTGGATCGAGCAGGGCATGCCGTACGGCGCAGAAACTGATCCCTCAGTCGCCTCCATCCAGTGCCTGCCCGAAACCCGTACTCTGCAGCGCAATTCCCAGCAGCAGATCGCCGTCATCGCCACTTACACTGATGGCACAACCGAAGACGTGACCCGCATGGCACTCTTCGAACCCAACGAAGCCGAAATGGCAGAATCGTCCGTCACCGGACTCGTCAGCACGCTCGATCTGACCGGCGAAGTTGCCATCATGGCCCGCTATCAGGGGCAGGTTTCAACCTTCCGCGCCACGATCCCGCTGGGTGCTGATACTCAGGGATTGCCAGAGCCCGCCAATGTCGTGGATCAGGCTGTCTTCGGCAAACTGCGACTGCTGGGCATCCCGGCTTCCGAAGTCTGCGATGACGCCACCTTCCTTCGTCGCGTCTCACTCGATATCACTGGCCTGCTGCCGACAGAACAGCAGGTCCGTGAATTCCTCGCTGACACCGGTGCCGACAAACGCGATCGCCTCGTCGACCAGCTGCTTGACAGCACTGCCTACGCCGACCACTTCGCCAACAAATGGAACTTCGTGCTCCGCAATCGCCGCGAAAACGGCGAAGACGCTCCCGGCACGCTGCTGTTCCACCAGTGGATCTGGGACCGCGTTTATGATAACACTCCCTTCGATCAGTTCGTGCGACAGATCGTCACAGCCTCCGGTGATCCGCAGATCAACCCGGCAGTTACCTGGTACCGTGATGTCGACACCGTGGAAGAACAGGTCGAAGACACCGCCCAGCTGTTCCTCGGACTGCGTATCCAGTGCGCCCGCTGCCACCACCATCCCTTTGAAAAATGGAGCCAGGACGATTACTACGGCATGGCCGCCTTCTACAGCCGTGTGGGCAAGAAGGTAATCCCCAACGCCAGCGGCAACATGCGTGATCGTCGTGTCTTCCACAACGAAGGTGCCGCATCCGCAGCAAATCCTCGTTCCGGCAAAGGTCTCAAACCCACCGGTTTGGGCTCCGCACCCTATGACGTTGCCCCGGATCAGGATCCCCGCGTCAAACTGGCGGACTGGATGACCGATCCGCAGAATCCATTCTTCGCCAAATCTGTGGTCAACCGCTACTGGAAGCACTTCTTCAGTCGCGGTATCGTCGAACCTGAAGACGACATGCGTGCCACCAACCCGCCGTCCAACCCGGAACTGCTCGAAGGTCTGTCGCAGCATTTCATCAAATCCGGCTTTGACCTCAAGGAACTGGTGCGCACCATCTGCCGCTCCAAAACCTATCAGCTCAGTGCATTGCCTAACGAACACAATGCCAGCGACAAGCAAAACTTCTCGCGCTACTACCCGCGTCGTCTCAGTGCAGAAGTTCTCTATGACGCCTTCCATCAGGTCACTGAAACCAGCGAGAACTTCGGTGGCATGCCCGCCGGTACTCGCGCCATGCAGCTCGCAGACTCTTCAAACGCTACCTACTTCCTGCAGGTGTTCGGTCAGCCCAAGGGGGACACCGCCTGCGAATGTGAACGCAGTGCTGACGCCAACCTGGCCCAAAGCCTGCACCTGCTGAATGGTCGCGAGATTCAGGACAAGATCGCTCGTGACGGAGCACGCACCGCCAAACTGGCCGGTGACTCCGCTCGCGCCATCGAAGAACGCATCCGCGAAATCTATCGCTGGGTGTTTGCTCGCGAGCCCCAGGCTGACGAACTTGAAGTGGCGGTCAGTTACCTGAAACGCCACGAAGAAAATCCTCGACGAGGCTTCGAAGACATCGTCTGGGCGCTCATCAACACCAAGGAATTCCAGTTCAACCACTGAACCGCACTTCCGCCACGCGGGAAGATCCGGACAAGCCGGGTCTTCCCGTGACCTTACCATGACTTTTGACAGCAGATACCGCCGCACATTCCGGCTGCCTGCTCCTGCTTACAATCCTGCACCCCGTTCTGCCCACCGCTCTCCGGAACCCGCCTTATGACCGGACGATCTTTGCTGGCTTTCGCTGCGGCACTGCTGGCCATCAGTACTGCTCAGGCACAGTTGCCACAGGCTCGCATTACCTCTGTGTTTCCTCCGGGAGCCCAGCGCGGCACCTCTCTCGACGTTGTCGTCGGAGGTGGCTCGGACCTCGATGAACTGGACTCAATGACATTCAGTCATCCCGAGATCACCGCCACGCCCAAACGTGATGCCAGCGGGAATCCGATCGCCAGCACCTTCACGGTGACGGTCGGTGCCAATGTCCCTGCCGGCTTGTATGACGTGCGGGTTCGTGGCCTGTTCGGCATCAGCAACCCTCGAATTTTCCGCGTCGATACGCTCCCGGAAGCCCCGGAAGTCGAACCGAATAACTCTGCTGCCCAGGCCACCCCGGTTACCCTCGAATCCATCGTCAGTGCCCGCGCCAACGGAGCCACGGACGTTGACTTCTTCAGCATTCCAGTCAAAGCCGGACAAACATTCGTGATCCGTGCTGAGGCCGCTCGCCTCGATTCCCCCATGCAGCCTCTGCTGCAGCTGTTTAATGCGGCCGGACGCCGTGTCGCAGAGTCCCGTCGAGTCTTCTCGCAGGAAGCAGCACTGGTTCACACGGCCACCGCCGATGAACAGTACCTGCTCCGCGTTCAGGATGCCGTCTACGGTGGCGGCGATCAGTTCGTCTACCGCCTCGCGATTGATACCCGACCGCAGGTCGACTGGATCGCTCCGGGATTCATCGCCGCGGGTGCACCATCTGAAATCACGCTCTTCGGGCGACATCTGCCAGGCGGAACGGCGACGGACCTGAAGATTGCCGGTCAGCCCGTCTTCAAGCTGACCGCCAGCGCAGACCCATCCGCTGCCGGACGCCCCGTGGGCGCCGCCGCCACTGCCGCGTTTGCTGACTCCTTCTGGTGGAATGGCATCGACGGAAATCTGCTGCGTCTGGGGCTTGCCCCCCAGGCCGCTTTGCCCGAAGACGCCGCAGCCGCCGAACAGACGACCGGCGTGCCCGCCGATATCTCAGGTCAGTTTGCAGAACGCGGAGACGAAGACATCTTCCGCTTTGACGCGAAAAAAGGTGAAGCCTGGGTTATCGAAGTCTTCGCTCAGCGACTGGGCTCCATCGCAGACCCCCTGCTGATGGTCGAACGCATCAATACGGCCGCCGACGGGACGGTAACCTTCGCTCGAGTCGCCACTGAAGACGATGATCGCCAGAATCCAGGCGGCGCCGACCTGCCGACTCTTAGTGATGACCCCGCTGCTCGACTGGATGTTCCGGAAGACGGCAGCTATCGCATCCGCCTGCGTGATCGCTACAGCGACGCCCGCGGTGACGCTCGCCTGAGCTACCGGATCTCAATTCGCAAACCGCAGCCCGACTTTTCACTCGTTGTGTTCGACTCTTTCCCCTCGGCCGACGGCAAAGCGCCGCCCACCAGCGGTGCTGTCAGCCTGCGGAAAGGCGGCAGTTACGAGTTGCCGGTGTATGCCTACCGCCGCGATGGCCACAATGATGCCATTGAGGTTTCGGCCGTCAATCTGCCTGCCGGACTGACCGCCAGGCCCTCCGTTATTGGCCCCGGCCAAAACACCGCTCGACTGATCATCACCGCTGCACCCGATGCAGCCGAACAGCTGGCCGCTATCAGTGTCCAGGGTCGCAGCGGACCTGCCGACGCCGCAATCACTCGCGATGCCCGCACCGCAACTCTGGTTCACGATGCTCTCAACGGACTGCCCAGAACCGCCCGACTGTCAGATTCCCTGATCGCCGGTGTGATGAAGGATGAACAGCCTTTCTCCGTCGTAGTTGATGTTGCCGCTGCCGACTACAGCCAGGATCAGCAGCTGCTGATTCCGGTGCGTCTGATCAAACGCAATGGCTTCGATGGAAAAGTGGACTTCGCGTTTTATAACGTCCCCGGGGAAACCGACGCCCCGGCCTTCGCCATCGAACCAGGCAAGGATTCAGCACTCGCACGCATTTACTTCAAGGAAAAGGCACCGGTGTCCGCTGCCGCAATTCTGCTGCATGGAACATCCACCGTTGCCTGGCGTCGTAACCCCTGGCTGGCTGAACGCGCAAAGGCAAAAGTCACGGAATCAGAGACCGCCCTGGCCACTCGCCAGACACAGGCCCAAACCGCTGAAGCCGCTCTCAAAGAACAGCAGCTAAAAGTCACCGCCCTCACCGAACAGGTGAAGAAACTGGGCGAGGAACTGGCCGCCTACACCGTACAGCAGCAAAAGCTCAAGGAGGACTTCACCAAAGCTGTGGCCGCTCAGACAGCATCTCTGGAGGCCGTCACCAAAGCTCAGACACAGGCCGCCTCCATCAAGGCATCGGCCACTGGCAAGCCGGAAGAACTTGTGGCTTCGCTGAAAGCTCTGAAGGAAGCCGCCGATGCACTGGCTGCAGCCGCCAAAACGGTGGAAGAACTGACCACTGCTGCTGATGCCGTCGCCAAACAGGCGGCTGCCGTGAAAGAAATGGAAGCCACGAAGATTCGTGAAAAAGCAGACGCAGAAAAACTGGTCACCGAAAAGATGAAAGAAGTTGAGACCGCTCAGGCTTTGCTGACACAGGCCATGAAGGACCTCGAAGCCGCCAAAGCAGCCAAAGCCGCCGCCGATGACGGGCTGAAGAAAGCTGAAGAAGCCACCAAACCCAACAACGTTGCCGTCCGGGCCGTCGCCGACCCAATCGTCGTCAGACTGCACGCAGGCACCGCTAAGCTGTCTGCTGCTGTACCCGACAACGGTGTACTGAAACGCGGTGGAATGCTGGCGATCAAAGTCACGGCTGCTCGCCGCAAAGAATTCACAGGACCGCTCAAACTGTCCCTCGAACTGCCGCCGACAGTATCCGGTATTCAGGCTGCCGCCGTCGATCTGCCGGCCGACCAGTCTGAAGCTGTCCTGACTGTCACCGCCGCCGCTGACGCTGCCGTCGGCGATGTTGCCAATGTTGTCATTCGTGCCACTGGTGACGTTGCCGGCCGCGCTGCGGCTACCGATGTCCCGGTGGCAATCAAAATTGCTGAATGATCAGACCTGAACTCACTGCAGAAATCTGGTGCTCCGATGATTCGTTCTGACCGCAAATCCCTGTGGCTGCTGCTGGCCTGCCTGCTGTTCTCCGGCTTCGTATCGGCTGACGAAAACAAACCTGTCACAGAAGAAGATCCGGCACTGGGCCGACCAGTGGATTTCGATCGCGATGTGCGTCCGATTCTGCAGGCCAACTGCGTTGCCTGCCACAATGTCACGACCAATGAAGGTGGTGTCATTCTGGAAACGGTAGACGCAATGCTGAAAAGCAAAGCCAGCAGCGCTGTGGTAACTGCCGGAAAACCGGAAGAAAGCCTCCTGTTCACACTCTCAAAGCGATCTGCAGAACCGGTGATGCCGCCGCTGCCCAACGACCGACAGGCCAAGGCGCTTTCCGGTAAGGAACTGGGGATTGTCCGACAGTGGATTACCGAAGGTGCCAAAGCTGGCAGCGGGGCAGCCAAAGTTATGAACTGGCAGCCCATCAACTCGCGGCTCCAGGGCGTCTACTCCATGGATATCGATCCCAGCGGACGCTTCATCGCTGCTGGACGAGCCAACCGTGTGACAATCTATGACCTTGCTCGCCAGGATGTCCCGGCCGCTCTTGTCGATAACTCCATTGTATCGTCCGCCGCTCAGGGTCCCAGCGGAGCCGCCCATCGTGACTTCGTTCACGCTGTCGCCTTCCACCCCGGAGGCTCACTCGTAGCTACCACCGGATATCGCAACATTAAGTTGTGGCAGCGCGATGCGACACCCGCAGCTTCAATGCCGATTCCCGCTGATATCCCCGCATGGACTCAGACGGCCGATGGCAGCGAACTTGCCGTGGCTGTCCCAGGACGCGGAGTTGTCGTTCTGAACGCTGCCACCGGGGCTGAGCGAGGAGCTGCTGCTCTCGACGGCCAGGCTGTCTCGGCCGTCAATGTCAACGGTGGCTGGATCCTCGCTGCTCAGGCCGACCAGAAGGTGGCGGTCCTAAAGTCCGCAGATCTCAGCCTCGCTCAGCGCACTGAAGCATTGCCCGCTGCCATCTCCGCACTCAGCTCAGAACTTGCCGGCGGACGCACTGCCGCTTTGCTGGCAGACGGATCGATTCGCCTGCTGGCAGTTGCCGCCGATACCGGCGCAATTACCGTTGCAGCCGAAATCCGCTCTGATGCCGGAGCTTTCACTCGCATTTCCGGCAGTGGCCCGCAACTGCTGACTGTCGCCGGTACAAAGACGGTTCAGTTGTGGAAAGCAGAAGACGGAACACAGGCAGCACGATTTGACACCCCGGCTGATATCACCGCCGTTGATGCACGCCCGGCGGCGGAACGAGCGGTCTTTGTCTTCGGGGGTACTGCCGCATCTCTGTGGTCAACAAAAGACAACAAGGAAATCATGGCGCTCACTGCCAGCCTGTCGGCTCAGCGCGACCAGAAATCAGCCGAGTTCCGCAAAGCTGTGCTTGATTCCCGAGTCAACGTGATCAAGGCACAGATTGACGAAGCCGACAAGGAAATCACCGCACAAAAGGAAGCCGAAACCAAAGCCAAAGCGGACGTCGAGAAGCAGACCCCGATACAGGCTGAGGCCAAAAAGAAATTCGATGAAGCCGCTGCCAAAACCGCCGAAGCAAAGAAAGCTCTGGAAGGTAAACCTGATGACGCCGCCCTGAAAACGGCAGTAACCGAAGCCGAAAAGGCAGAAACGGCCACGAAGGACGCGCTCACCAAGGCCGATTCCGATCTGAATACCGCTAAGAAATCAGTGGACTTTGCCGTCGCTGCGATTGCTCGTGCGGAAAAACGGGCCGCAGAGCGACGCCAGCAGCACGAAGCTGCTGTCGCTGAAGCCACCGCGGCTGCAGCCACCGTTGAAGAAAAGAAAACTGCCGCTGCTGCTCCTGCCGCCACCGCATTTGCAGCGCTGACCACGGACGGAAAGTATGCAGTCACTGCTGATGCCGCCGGAACTGTGCGGTTGTGGAATGCTGCCACAGGTGCGGCAGTTGATGTCCTGCCCACAACCGTCGCGGCACCGGTGACCGCTGTCAGCACCTCTGCCACAGTGGCTCTGCTGAAGACCGCAGATAACCGCGTCACGACCCGCAGTCTCTTCCCCGCGTGGACACTCGCACGGTCCATCGGATCCGAAGACGGCGGAGAATCCGTGTTTGCCGACCGAGTCCTGTCCCTGGCATTTTCACCAGACGGCACACTGCTGGCCGCCGGCGGCGGAGAAGCCTCAAGGTCCGGTGAACTGACACTCTGGAACACCGCCGACGGAACTCTGGCTCGCCAGTTCACAGATGCCCACAGCGATACCGTTTACGGACTTGAATTCTCTGCCGATGGTCGGCTGCTGGCCAGTGCCTCCGCCGACAAGTTCGTCAAAGTGTTCGATGTTGCTGCCGGTACCTTTGTGCGGGCTTTCGAAGGACACACTCATCACGTCATGGACGTGTCCTGGAAATCCGATCGCACCACACTGGCCAGTGCCGGTGCTGACAATGCCATCAAGGTCTGGAATGTCGAGACAGGTGAGCAGGCACGGACAATTTCCACCTATTCTCGCCAGGTCACTTCCCTGCAGTACGTAGGACTGCAGGACCTGATCCTAAGCAGC
The DNA here is from genome assembly GCA_046075365.1 of Planctomycetaceae bacterium. Lineage (GTDB taxonomy): Bacteria > Planctomycetota > Planctomycetia > Planctomycetales > Planctomycetaceae > SXXK01. Next base: position 26,660 of record JBJTPZ010000235.1, on the reverse strand, counting down.
AGCGGTGACAAACGAGTATTCTTTCACAATCCGTCGAATGGCGGTGCGGCGCGCGAGTTCCCGGGCAACACCGACTATGTCTACCGCGCTGCAGCCACGCCGGATGGCACACTCGTGGTGTCCGGAGGCGAAGATGGAACCGTACGAGTCTGGAATGCTGCAGATGCGAAAGTGGTGGCCACCTTCGCAGCCGCCCCTTGATCCTGGCGGAGCAGCGGTATGGCGAGACTCTCCGGAGCCAGTATTCGACGCCAGCTCATCGTGCCGCTGCTCTGTCTGTTTTTCCTGGTCATAGCAGGAATTTCTGGCCTCTCCGCATGGCTGCAGTCTTCCCGCACTGATGAACTGCTCGAGCAGCATCAGCAGCAGGTGGCAACCGTACTGCAGCAGGCAGCGTTCCCCATCACCGGAAGCGTCCTGCAGCAAACGGCTCAACTGGCCGACCAGCAGATTGTCATCTGGGATCCAGGTGCCGGACGAATCGTCGACAGTTCATTTCCACAGGTGCCGGACGATCTGCAGCCGGCACTGCAAAAACTGCCACGCGAACACTGGCTGCTGGATGAAACAGGAGAGTCCCCCGCCAGCCGACTTGAATGGACCTGGCAGGGCAGGGCAGAGCAGTACCGCTGTCGCTGGGTACCATCCCGCTGGAGACCCCAGTTTCGTATTATCATGCTGGCATCCAGCAGCGAACTGGAGGCGGTTCGCTGGCGGGCAATCTGGCCCCCCCTGGCAATCGGTGCTGCAGCCATGGCTGCAATCATCCCCTGGCTGCTCGCACTCACCGCCCGCTGGTCTCGCCGTCTGCAGCAGATTCAGCGGCGAGTCTCCGAAATTGCCCAGGGACAGCTTCAGCCCGCAAACGCCCTCAACTCCCTGCCAAATAACTCCGGCCCTGCAGGCTCGCCCGCAACCGCACAAACGTCTGCCGATGAACTGACGGTACTGGTCGAAGATGTGCGGATGCTGGGCGCCCGACTGGCCGAACTGCAGCAGCAGCTGCTGCTGGCAGAACGTGGCCGCTGGCTCGCTCAGCTGGCCGCCGGTTTCGCTCACCAGTTCCGCAATGGGCTGGCCGGCATCCAGCTGGCGCTGCAACTGCACCAGACTCGCTGCCATGCTGCCCATGATGATCGCTCACTCCACATCATGCTCAAACAGCTGCGACTGCTGGAAACTGAAGTCCGCGGTCTGTTGTCACTGGGGGGCCGCGCAGACGGTATAAAAACTCAGTTTGACCTGAAACAACTGCTGGAAGACTGCGTGGAACTTGTGTCCCCCGCACTCGAACATCATCATATCCAGCTGCACTGGCTCGCTTGCGAAACCATCGCAGTTACAGGTATTCGCGACGGACTGCGAGCCGCCGTCGTTAACCTGCTGCAAAATGCCATCGAAGCAGCCGGACATCAGGGGCAAATTCAGGTGTCAGTCCTGAAACCAAATTCTCAGGAAACGCTCGTCCGTATCGCAGATAACGGACCAGGGCCCGATCCACAGATTGCCGATCGCATGCTGCAGTCCTTCGTAACCACGAAAGCCGAAGGAGTCGGACTGGGGCTGGCAATCGTCACTGCTGTCGCCCAGGATCACGGCGGACGCCTTGCCTGGAACCGCAGCAACGGCTGGACGGAAATGAACCTGCTGCTGCCGGCAGCCAGCCACCCCGAAAGTCTCGCATGAGTAGAATACTGATCATCGATGATGAACCGGCACTCTGCTGGGCACTCGCCGAAGCAGCCACTGCCGCCGGACACACCGCCACAACCGCCGCATCCATAGAACAGGCTCGAGAAAAACTCACCACATTTATCCCTCACGCCATCATCCTCGACGTGCGACTCCCCGGCCAGGACGGGCTCTCAGCACTTTCAGAATTCCGCAAGTCGCTGCCCGATGTGCCACTGATCGTCATGACAGCTTTCGGCGATCTGCCCACTGCCACGCGCGCGTTCTCCGGAGGTGCCTTCGAATATCTCGTCAAACCGTTCGAACTGCAGACCTTCCTCAACGTGCTCGGCCAGGCACTGCTCGCGCAGTCCGCTGCCGCACCGCCACCACAATCCTCACACCAGCCAGCCGGACCCATCGTCGGCACCAGCCCGGCAATGCAGGCCGTCTACCGCCAGATTGCCCTGATTGCCCCAGCTCCGTTCCCGGTACTTCTGCTCGGAGAAACCGGGACGGGAAAAGAACTTGCAGCCCGGGCAATTCATGACCACAGCAGCGTTTCGGCAGGACCTTTCGTACCCGTATGCCCCGCTTCACTCAACCCCACACTTATTGAAAGTGAACTCTTCGGGCATGTCCGCGGCGCTTTTACAGGGGCCGACGAACAGCGCCGCGGCCTGTTCGAAATGGCCGCCGGAGGCACACTCTTCCTCGATGAAATTGCCGATACACCGCCAGCCGTGCAGGTGAAACTGCTGCGAGTCCTCGAGACTCGCCGGTTCAGCCCCGTTGGCAGTGGCACAGAACGCTCAACAACAGCTCGCTTCATCGCCGCCACACATCGCAACCTGCCACAGCTCATCGCTGCCGGTCAGTTCCGCGAAGATCTCTACCACCGCCTGACGGCCTTCACCATACACCTGCCACCGCTGCGAGAACGACACGGGGATCTGCCACTGCTGGTCCATGCGTTCCTGGCACAGCTGCCCGACAATGTCCGCCCCGGACTGGTCAGCAATGAATTTCTGCACGCCCTGCAGCAAAGACCATGGACCGGCAACGTTCGCGAACTGCGAAATGCCGTTGAACACGCTGTCGTCCTTTGCCGCGGCGGCCAATTGCTGCCCGAACACCTGCCGCGTCACACCCTGACCGAAAACTCGCACTACAAGGCCGACAACACGACCGACCTGTCCTCAGCCCTCAATCGCTGGATCGATCTCCAGCTGCAGGAACAACCTGACAACCTGTATGCTCAGGCCACCCGCATGCTCGACTCACTGCTGCTCCGAGAAATCCTCAGTCGCACCAGCCAAAACCGCACCGCAGCTGCAAAAATATTGGGTATGGACCGCGCTACTCTGCGCAACAGACTGCGCGAACTGGACCCTCACTGCGATCCCGAATGAACCAGCTCAGTCCCCCTGTCGCGGACAGCGTCGCAACACATAACCTGATCCGCTGCGAATGACCTCCAGCAACACTCCCTGCAGCTTCGAACACAATCGAGCCGAATGACGCTCCAGACCCGACGCACTCAAACTGCGATCAATGTCAAGAAAAGACTGAGCACTCAGACGATGCCCCGGAGCCCGCCAGAGAGCCAAAAACATCGGTATGCTGACCGCGCCACGCAGCTTGAGACTGCCGTCACCGTCCGTCTTCACCAGCAGCTCATCGTCCAAAAATTCAATCGTCGCCTTCAGCACCTCACTGCGAGCCTGAGTCTGCTCCTGACGCTGCTGAAACTTCGCCCACCGGGCAAATTCATCCACGTTACCACGAAACTCATCAAGAATCGCCACCGGCAACACCACCAGCTCACCGTCAGCATCAGACTGCAGGCGATCCAGCACGTCCATCACCAGCCGACAATCGAGCGGACTGGCGTCGGTCAGCCTGCGGTATTCATTGATGCCTCCACGATCTGCCGACACAATCGCCGCCACCGAATCAGCAGTCACCTTAGGCAACTCACATGTCGGCTCGGCCCGGCGACTGACCGCAGCACGCGGCACAACAGCAGCGGCAAGCTGGTCCGCCAGACGCACCAGCAGCTCAGACAGTCGCCCCGGTTCATCCAGCCACAACTGCGCCTGCAGTCGATCGTCTCGTCGCGACATCCTTAGACGCTCCGCAGTAACTCTTTCATTACGTTCCCGTGAATGTCCGTCAGTCGGAAATCACGGCCCTGGAAGCGATACGTCAAACGCTCGTGGTTCACACCCAGCATGTGCAGGATCGTCGCATTCAAATCATGAATGTGCACGGGCTTGTCCACCACGTTGTAGCTGAAATCGTCAGTCTCGCCGTACACCTGACCGCCGCGAATCCCGCCACCCGCCATCCACATCGTGTAATTTCGAGGATGATGGTCGCGACCATAGTTGTCCTTAGTCAGCGTCCCCTGACTGTAAACCGTACGACCAAATTCACCGCCCCAGATCACCAATGTATCATCCAGCATCCCACGCTGCTTCAGATCACGCACCAGTGCCGCACTGGGACGGTCACACGCCGGCGCCAGCTGACGGATTGAACCGGGCAAACCGCCGTGATGGTCCCAGCCACGCAGAAACACCTGAGTAAAAGGCACGCCACGCTCCGCCATCCGCCGCGCCAGCAGACAGTTGTAAGCAAACGTCCCCGGTTCCTTCACCTCCGGACCGTACATGTCCAGCACCGACTGCGGCTCGTCCGAAATATCCGTCAGCTCAGGCACCGACGTCTGCATCCGAAACGCCATCTCGTACTGAGCAATTCTGGAGACAATCTCGGGGTCACCCACGGCCTGCAGACGATTCTGATTCAACTGAGCCAGACCATCCAGCATGCGCCGCCGAGTCCCGCTGTCAACACCCGCAGGATTCGACAGATACAGGACCGGATCCCCGCTGGACCGCAGTGCCACACCGGCATGACGCGTCGCAAGGAAACCGCTGCCCCACAAACGCGAAAACAGCGCCTGCGTCTGAGCACCCCCAGGAATCCGGGAATGCAGCACAACAAACGCCGGCAAATCCCGATTCGGACTGCCCAGACCATAAGACACCCAGGCACCCATGCTGGGACGCCCCGGCAGCTGGCTGCCGGTCTGAATGTACGTGATCGCCGGATCGTGGTTGATCGCCTCGGTGTTCATCGTCTTCACAATGCACAGATCGTCCACGATCGACGCAATATTCGGCAACAGCTCGCTGATCCACGCCCCCTGCTCGCCATGACGAGCAAACTTGAAGATCGAAGGCGCACACGGCAGACGAGACTGACCCGATGTCATCGTCGTAATACGCTGCCCGTTACGCACACTCTCAGGCAGATCCTTGTCGAAGAAGTTTCCCAGCTGCGGTTTGTAATCGTACAGATCAAGCTGGGAAGGAGCATCAGCCATGAACAGCCAGATGACGCGTCGGGCCGTCGGAGCATGATGCAGCGCCGGCAAAGCCGGAGCCGTTTCCGAGGCTGCCGCCTGCACCGTGCCACGCCCCTCCGACTGCAGCAATGAAGCCAGAGCCGCTGCACCCATGCCCGTCGCCGTGCGCCCGAAAAAATAACGCCGGGTTTCCTGCAGGGCTGCATTCGATGCCGCTGAAATCAGGTCAGAGTAACCACTCATGCCAATTGCTCCCGCCGCCTCATGAAACAGGCCGGCAGATGAATGCCGGCCCCGCGTTCGAACACCGCTTAAATCAGGCTTCCGCCGTCCCCGCCTGCAGTTGCCAGTCTTCTTCCGATTCCAGATCCTCAGTAATTGTGCGATCCCGCAGCATCGCTATCCGACCGGTCCGCACCATCTCCAGAATGCCAAATTCACGCATCCGCTCGACAAATGCCTCAATCTTGTTCTCACGGCCGGAAATCTCGATCATCACATGATGCGCTCCCACATCGACGATCCGCCCGCGGAAAATGTCCACCAGTTCACGGATTTCACCGCGCCGGCCGTTCTCAGTGCTGACCTTGATCAGCATCAGATCTCGCTCCACATAGTCCTGGCCCGAAAAATCCTGCACCTTGACCACGGTGACAATCTTCTGCAGCTGCTTGCGAACCTGCTCCAGAGTCTTCTCAGTGCCGTTCACCACAAAAGTGATCCGCGAAAACTCAGGGTTCTCAGTCGCTCCCACCGCCAGACTGTCAATGTTGTAGGCCCGAGCAGCCAGCATGCCGGCAATCCTGGAAAGAACTCCCGGCTGATTCATCACCAGAGCAGACAGAACATGTTTCATGGAACAAACGCTTTCAACGATCTTGAAATGTGACAGGAACCAGCCTTGCACTGGTGGCTGAATACTGCCTTCAGTGTCCCCCGAAATTGGAGAAAATCGAGCCCAATCCGGACGGCATCAGCACTTTACGGCCAAATGACGGCAGGGACAAGTAATCAGTTGCAGGCCCCGCCAGCATGCCGAATTCCGGAACCCGCCAGCGACGCCTGTACATTCGACACAACCGGCACAGTCAGTCCGGCGATTTCTGCCGGTCACAACAGGCAACATGCAGCCCGGGCTTTCCCGACGCCCGGCCCGCCCACCGCAGTCGACAACATTCAGCCTGTCCCCGTGATTCCTCCCGCACCGGATTTGAAAAGTTGCAGGTTCCTCAAAGTCGCAAACGGTTTTGCCCGATCATTGTGCTCGAACCGGTTCTGAACGGACCTGTCTTTTGCAAAACAAGGAATCCCGTTCAGAACGGCCACTCAGGCTGGCCCAGTGCCGGCAAATCTTTACAATTCGGTCACGGTTGCTGTCTCAGTAACTCATGCGGGTGTAGCTCAGTTGGTAGAGCACCACGTTGCCAACGTGGTTGTCGAGGGTTCGAGTCCCTTCACCCGCTTTTTGTTGACTTCGGGCTGCGTCGAAGCGGCACTGGTCCGGAAATTTCCGCAGCAGCAGTACTATTCGTACTCCTTTCCCGAAGCGTGCTGTTCCCTGCGATTCTTCCGACAGGTCTGAACGGCGTCATCCCCGTCAGCAGGCTCCGGTGTCTGCATCGGCTCGGTTTCCACCGGCTGATCGGCTGCTCTCGACCGCCTTCCGGGACCATCCCTGCGGTGCAGTAGCAGTTTTCATCGACGCCTGCTAACATCCGCTGTCAACGTGTGAATTTGAACCAGCGTTAAGTCATAAAAATCACAGTGGCCGGTCCTGGTGCCGGTCCCCTGCAGTAGTTTTCGCGACGAGGAACAGGAATGAGTTCGGAAGTAGAAGAGTCGGCAGTTGAAGTTTCCGCAGAAGACGCTGCAGCAGAGACCGCCAAAACCCGCATGGCATTGCAGGTCACCATCGAAAACAAGGGCAATTGCCTGCGTCGCATTTCGGTCACTGTACCGGAAATTGACATTCAGGAAATTCGCGAAGATGTGCTCGACGAACTCCGCGAAAAGGCTCAGGTTCCCGGCTTCCGCCCGGGGCGCGTGCCCAACGCTTTGCTGAATCGACGTTTCCGCACAGAAATCTCGGCCGACATCAAGCAAAAAGTGCTGATGGCCAGCCTCGAGCAGATCTCTGAGGAACACAAGATTGAGCCGCTGGGCGAACCCCGCCTGAACCTCACAAACCTCGAAGTCCCTGAATCCGGCGACTTCCACTACGAGTTCGACGTCGAAGTCCGTCCGGACTTCGAACTGCCCGACTTCGCCGCTATGACGCTCAGTCGCCCAACCGGTGATGCATCGCCCGAAGAAGTCGAAGCCTTCATCGCCAATCTGCTCGATTCCCGATCCACTCCTGAAACAAAGGATGGCGCGGCTGAACCTGGCGATATGGTTGCCTGCAACATTACCTATTCGTGGAGCGGCGGTGAAATCCCAGGCAGCTCTTCCGAACAACTCCGACTGCGTCCCGTCCTCAATTTCCAGGACGCGGTTCTGAATGGCTTCGATACCCTGATGACAGGTGTTATCGCCGGCGAATCGCGGACCGGCACTGTCACCATCTCGCTGCAGTCTCCTGTCGTTGAAATGCGTGGCGAAACTGTCACAGTCAATTTCGCCGTCGAAACGGTATTCAAAGTACATCCAGGCACAGTAGACCAGGCGATGCTGTCTGACTGGGGCTGCGCAGACGAAGCTGAATTCCGCACCATGCTGCAAGAGCAAATGACCAATCAGGTGCAGTATCAGCAGCGTCAGGCTCTGCGCAATCAGCTGCTTGAGAAGATTACAGCATCTGCTGACTGGGACCTGCCGGAAGGACTCGTGCGACAGCAGACAGACAATGCACTGCGTCGTGAACTGCTGGAAATGGCTCAGGCCGGTTTCACCCAGCAGCAGATCCGCGCCCGTGAAAACCAGATGCGGCAGAACGCGATCGACGACACGAAAGCGGCCCTCAAACAGCACTTCGTGCTCGACAAGCTTGCCACCCGCGAGGAAATCGAACCTGCGGCTGAGGAAATTGATCGCGAACTGCTCTCGATGGCAGTGCAGACCGGCGAGTCAGCCCGTAAACTGCGTGCTCGGCTTGTGAAATCCGGCATGATCGAAAACCTCGCTGCCCAGCTGCGTGAACGCAAAACTGTCGACTGGATCATGGAACGTGTCCAGTTCACAGATGCTCCACACACTCCGTTTAAGCGGAATGACGCAGAATCAGTGCGGTCTGCCATCTGTGGCAACATGAAGTCGTCACTGGTGGACGATTCACCTGCTGAATCTGCATGAGCCCCCCTTTCCGATGTGCACAGGCGCGCATAAGATTATGTGCGCCTGTTTTTTGTTGGCGGTCACGTGAGTTGATTTCTTGGCAAGTTTCAGGAACTGGCGAATGAAGGATCCGCGTCTCGATTACATGCCAATGGCAGCCCGCGAATACTCTGCGCAAAGGCAGATGACCGTGGGCGACCTGCTGCTGGACAATCGCATCATTTTTATGGACGGCCCGATTCACGATGGCAGCGCCAATCTGGCCATCATGAAAATGCTGTTCCTGCAAAGCGAAAATCGCCATCAGGACATCCATTTCTACGTCAATTCGCCCGGCGGGTCTGTGACAGCAACGCTGGCGATCTATGACATCATGCAGTTCGTCGAATGTGATGTCGCAACCTACTGCGTGGGCCTGGCCGCCAGTGGCGGTGCCATCCTGATGGCCGGCGGAACTCCCGGCAAACGCTTCGCTCTGAAACATTCCAAAATGATGATTCACCAGCCCTACGGGCAAGTGGGTGGTCAGGTTTCGGACATCGAAATTCAGGCCAAGGACATCCTGGCTGCTCGCGAACTGCTGAACGAGATTCTGGCACGCCACACCGGCCAGCCCATCGAACGCATCGCCCGCGATACGCAGCGAGACCACTACCTCACCTCGGCTGACGCCAAAGCCTATGGGCTGGTGGACGAAATTCTCGACCGACCAGCCAAAGAACGTCGCAAGTAGGCGGTTCACTCAGACCCGCAGGCAGCCCTTCGCTGCTCTCACGCTGTTTCCCTGGCGCCCATGACGGATCAATAGCTATGACGGTACTTGTGCCCTACGTAATTGAAAAAAATGGCCGCGACGAGCGAGCCATGGATATCTACAGCCGACTGCTGAAGGACCGCATCGTGATCCTTGGCAGTCAGGTCAATGATGACTCCGCCAACAGCATTGTCGCGCAATTGCTGTTTTTGCAGTTCGATGACCCGAAAGCCGACATTCACTTTTACATCAACAGCCCCGGCGGCTCGATCACCGCCGGTATGGCCATCTACGACACCATGCAGTACATCACCTGCGATGTTGCGACCTACTGCATTGGTCAGGCGGCCAGCATGGGAGCATTGCTGCTGACGGCCGGCACAGCCGGCAAACGACACGCACTGCCGAATGCCCGCATCATGATCCATCAGCCACTCGCAGGCATGGAAGGCACCGCAACCGAACTGGAAATCCATGCGAAGGAAGTGCTCAGAATTAAGCGTCGCATGAACGAGATTCTCCTGAAGCACACCGGTCAGACTCTGGAAAAAATCGAAGAAGACACTGACCGCGACAACTTCATGTCGGCCGAAGAAGCACGCGGCTACAATCTGATCGACAAGGTACTGGAACGCCTCGGCTGATCAGGCGACCTGCTCGAATACCGGTTTCGTCAGCGGCCCCGACTTTTCGTCGGGGCCGTTTTCGTTTTCCTGTCGCTTACCCCCGCTGGATCTCCCGATGCACTGCAACCCATTCAATGTTTGCCGAACTGCAGCTGTGATCCTGCTGGCCTCGCTGATCACGTTCGCGGCATCCGTGAATGCTGTGCAGCCACCAAAACAAGACGGTGCAGACCCCGCCACAGAACTGCCACTTCAGCTCAAATCTGCCACCCCCGCTGAATTCCGCGAGTTCACTGACAGCCTGCAGGGTCGCCGTCTCTGGGTTTCCAAACTTTCTACCCGCATGTACCGTGGTAAACAGGTATTCGACGCCACAGCGGAACCCAACACCAAAGAACTGGCATGGTTCGTCCACGCAAACCTGACGGCTGACGAGTTCGCTGAGAAACAAAAAAAATATTCCGCCGACGGATTCGTCCTCCACTCCAGCCAGATCCTCACAGTGCGATCCAGCCGGCTGCACCTCGGACTTTGGATCCAGGATGCAGCCGCCAAAACTCTCCTGCAGCTGCCGGCAGGTGAAATCCCCGAGTCTGGCAGCACCGGCGCTCACCTTGAACCACTCAACAAACTGCTCCGCGGTTTACTGCGAGAAATGCAATTCCCCGGAGCCACTGTAGCGGTCTCGCGCGACGGACAGATCCTGTATGAACGAGCATTCGGGTGGGCCGATGTGGATCAACAGACTCCCATGCAGACCACCAGCGAAATGCGAATCGCCAGCATCTCGAAACCACTCACCGCCGTCACCATTCTGCTGCTGGAAGCTGATGGCCTGCTCACACTTGACGCTCCCGTTTTGCCTCTGCTGGCGCGACATTCAGCTGGCTTTCCCACATCGCAGGCACTCGCTGCCGACCCTCGCTGGGCTGACGTCCAGGTTCGCCACCTGCTGCAGCACACTGCCGGATTCAATCGTGACAAATCCAAAGACACCATGTTTGAACTTGCGACGATTGCCGCATCCCTCAGTCTTGACCGTTCACCAAACGTCAATGACATCGTCCGCTACCAGCTCGGACAACCGCTGGACAACGCACCCGGCTCAGAATTTCATTACAGCAATGTTGGCTATTGCCTGCTCGGGCGTGTCATCGAAGCGGTCACCGAAACCTCTTATGAAGCTGTCGTCCGTCAGCGAATTCTGATTCCCTGCGGTATGCAGCAGACCAGACTGGGAAAAACTCGACTCGAACAGCGCGGACCCATGGAAGTAACTTACGTCACTCGCAATCGACGACGCGTGCCGCTCGTCTTTGACCTGCTGCAGCAACCGCGATCAGAAACCAGGCTCGTGGAAACGCCATGGGGACAGTGGGATCTGGAAGTTATGGATGCTCATGGAGGCTGGGTCTCGACAGCCGCAGACCTTGTTCGATTCGCTGAAGCGGTTTCCGTCTCCCAGCGTGGCTTGCTGCAGGAAAAATCGTTCAGCCTCATGCTGCAGAAACCCGCACTTCCGGACAAAGCTGAGGCACAGGTCTGGTACGGCCTCGGCTGGAACGTACGAGCACTGGCGGAAGTCAACAAATCCAATTTCTGGCACACCGGTCTGCTGTCCGGCACATCTTCCTTGCTGGTTCGTCGCTGGGATGACTGCTGCTGGGCAGTGCTGTTCAACTGCGATCGCACGGATACCAATAAACCTTGCGCTGACGTGATCGACGGCCCCATGCATCGCGCTGTCGACCAGTCGCTGCAGCTGCTCCAGAGTAAACAGTAGCGCAGCTGTATCTGACCGCACACACGACAGCCGGAGCACAGTCGTAAGGGACACTGGCCTGTCGCACTGTCCCGGCAGTGCTCACACCCGCGAAATACCGTCCGTGGTTCGCCCGGTATCCCATGCCGCCTTCGTCGTTCAAAAGCACTTACTGTCTCTGTTCGCCATCCAAAACCGACCATTCCGCGTTTCAGTTCTGAGCCCCTCGATGCCGACGCTGCCGCGGCGGCACAGCTGCCGCATCCCCGGTGCGCTGCAGCTGCTCCACCGCCGGCAGATCCCAGCCCCGCAAAAATGCCGGCTTGTCTCGCCGACCACCACGTACGTAATCCCGGTACAACTGCTGCGCAACTGCACCAGACTCGAGACCCAGCCCCACCAAATATTCGAACAACAGCTCGTAAAGCCTGATCAGCGCAATGTTGTGACGACGCTGCTCCCGCTCCCAAACCCACGTCGAAAATTTCATGAAACAGGCAAAAGGTGAATCCCCGGGCCGCAGCAGCAAATTCAGACTTTCGTGAAAATTGCCGCTGTTGCCGTACAGGTCCCAGTAACGGGCAAAACGACGCACTCGCTGCAATTCCTCAAATGTCATGCAGTCCGTCTGCAGAATTTCCCACGGAGCATGCTCGCTCCACAACATTCCGTGAGCTTCATCGTGACGCAGAATCGGAGTTCCCCGCAGACGCTTCAGCAGCCCCACCTGAATCTCATGCGGCCCCAGCCGCCACAATTGATCAAACCCGTCCGCAAAAGACTGCAGATTCTCGCCAGGCAGGCCGGCAATCAGATCGGCATGCAGATGCACCGTCGTGTGCTCTCGCAGCCAGCGTAAATTGGCCGCAGCCACAGCATTGTCCTGCCGACGACTGATCAGCTCCCCAACCTCAGAATTGAACGTCTGAATCCCAATCTCAAACTGCAGTGCGCCCTCAGGAAACTGCACAATCAGCTGCCGCAGCGACTCAGGCAGCCGGTCAGGTATCAGTTCAAAATGCAGAAACAAGCCTTCGCCTGAACGGTCCAAAAAAAACTGCAGAATCGCCTGACTCAGTCGCAGATTCAGATTGAACGTCCGATCAACAAACTTGAACTGCCGCACGCCACGATCAATCAGCTGCTGCATCGCTTCCAGAAACGCAGCCAGCGGAAAATTTCGCACCGGTATATCCAGTGCTGACAGACAAAACTCACATGTAAACGGACAGCCTCGCGATGCCTCGACATAAATGACTCGGTTGGCAATGTCCTCAGCCGAATATTCGGCATAAGGCAGCACAAGCGAAGACAGGTCCGGGATCCCCGCAGCAATCACCCGATCCGGCGGAGGATCATTTGCCAGTAACCGCTCACACAACTCGCGAAACGCATGATCCGCTTCGCCGGTAATGACATAATCCGCCAGCGCTGTTACCGGTTGCTGGTCAGTCTCCCAGGAGACCTCCGGTCCGCCCAGCACCAGCCACGTGTCCGGAAGAACCCGCCGCAGGTCGGCAACCAGTCGAGTCACTGCGTCAATATTCCAGATGTAAACTCCAATGCCGACGATTTCCGGTCGGAGCCGCACAATTTCCGCCAGCACGTCGTTCAACTGGTCATTGATCGTGAACTCTGCGATCTCAGCGACCTGACGCAGCTCACCCAGGTTCGCCAGCAGATAGCGCAGCCCAAAACTGGCGTGCGAATAGCGAGCATTCAAAGTGGTCAGCAGGATTCGGCTCATGCAGGAATTCACTGAACAGGCAGTGAATTCAACAAAGCCTGCTCTTCTAAAACGTTGACGTTCGAAAGCTCAAGTGTACCAGGCAGCACCCGAATGTCATCTGCCCCGACCGTTTCCGGCACAGCTCCGCCAGCGATGCGAAAATGCACACCGTCGTCCGTCTGCAGCACTGCCGGATCAGGCACTCGCATCACCGGCAAACGCCCGCAGCTTCGTCGTTCACCAGCCGCACCGCCAGAATTTGCCCCTCCCAGCACTTCACCCCGCTCCGTAATCGTTACCCCCTCACCGGCCTGCAGTGACCACGTTCCCGCCAGTGACCGGAATTCTCCGGCAATCAGCAGGCCCAGACCGGAACCGTCCGCCGCTAACTGCAAATCGCCGCGACGAGTCAGCAGGCCATCAGACAACTGCAGCCACAACCCGGCATCATCCGGCAGACTGACCGCGAGGGGCAGGGCAGTCCGAATCCTTCGCCCCGGCTCGAATGAACGCAACTGCAAAAAACTCTGGCGTTCACTGGAAGCGACAGACGACAGCGGAGTCGCCACAGGCAGCACCAGCAAAGCCCGATATCCCACACAACGCAATTGTCGCAGGTTGTGCAGAACCGCCGCACGTTCGGTATCAGCGGCAGGCTGAACACCCCGATCACTCAAGGTGTCAAACGACGGTGCCTCTGCAGCCAGTGGCGGCAGAGAACGCTGCGGAGACTGCAGATTTGGGGTAAAGATGGAATTGAGCGAACCGGAAATCGCACGCTTCTGCTGCAACAGATCATCCTGCTCCTGCGCCGGCATGTCCCGCAGTGTCTCAGCCCACGCAGACACCGTCTCTGCATCGGCATCGGGAAAGATTCGGCGAATCCGCTGCTCGGTATCGCGACGCGCCTTATCCGGAGTGGCAGAAACCGGAATCACCGCCACCTGCTCGTCCTTAGCCCCAGAATCGAAGGATGCCGACTGCACTGCCGACACGTCGAACGGACTTTCAGTCACAGGATCCGCTGACACAACTTCCTGACCACCCGAGAACACGAATTCAGCGCTGTCAAACGGTGGCAGCTGCGGAACCGGGATTTCCGGCGATACCGCAAGCTGCTGAGGTTCACCCCCCGCACCCATCCAGCCGGACGATATGCCGCCGCCAGCCAGCAGCCCCAGCAAAAACAGCGAAAATGTCAGCGCACCGAGAGTCATTACACGAGACATCATCAACTTCCCTGTCAATTCCGCTGACCTGCTGCCGCAATCCCTTGTAGCTGGCATCCGTCAAAGTCAAAGAATAGGGACTGGGAATCAGACGGTCGAGACAAAATGCACGGTCAGACGGGCATTTGTTGTTTTTTTCACACTCCCGCCAGTGGCCAAAAAAATGCCTGCGGACTTGCGTTCCCACGCAAATTCCCGACACTCCCGCTCAAACCTGTTCAAACTCTGCAAACTCTGAAAGAATCACATGAGCAAGAATCGCAAACCGGAAGTTGATGCCGCTGTTAAGGACCTCGACTACAACAAGAACAGCTACCAGATCGAATTCCGTACGAACCATGGAACTATTCTGCTGGACCTGCTGCCGGAAGTGGCACCCGGACACTGCGCCAATCTGATCGGACTGGCCCGCATCGGGTATTACGACGGAGTCATGTTTCATCGAGTCATCAATGGATTCATGATTCAGGGTGGCTGCCCGCTGGGTACCGGAACCGGTGGCCCCGGATACACCATCAAAGCCGAATTCAATGCCACTCCGCATGTGGCCGGCGTCCTGTCGATGGCCCGCACCAATGACCCCAACTCCGGTGGGTCACAGTTCTTCATCTGCCTCGGCACCCACGCCTATCTGGATCGCCAGTACACGGCCTTCGGACGCACTGCAGACGCAGCCAGCATGGAAGTCGTACGGAAAATCGGCAACCTGCCGACCAATTCCAGCGACAAGCCGCTGCAGGCTGCCACCATCGAAAAAGCCACCGTGATCGCTCACCCCAAAGCATGACTCGGGCTCTGACCACCGTCAGGACGAAACGCTGCTCGGGCTTACCGGCCCGAGCACTCCCGTTCGACAACACTCCGGCACCGGCACCGCAGCAGCCCGTTTGCTCTGCACACCGCAATCAACGGAAACTTCGTTATGGCTCGGTACTGGCTGTTCAAATCGGAACCGGAAGTGTTTTCCATCCATGACCTGCAGCAGTCCAAAGGCAAACGCACTTCCTGGGAGGGGATCCGCAACTACCAGGCTCGCAATTTCCTTCGCGATACTGCTCAGGTCGGCGATGGCGTGCTGTTCTACCACAGCAATGCCGATCCACTGGCAATCATGGGCACCGCCAGCATCGTCAAAGCCGGTTACCCTGACCACTTTGCCTGGGAACCTGACCACAAGTACTTCGACTCGGCGTCCACCGCAGAGAACCCGGTCTGGTTCATGGTTGATATCAAACTGACGTGTGTCTTCCCTCGGCCCGTCACTCGCGAACTGCTGCAGACAGAACCGGATTGCAGCCAGATGATGTTGCTGAAAAAAGGCAGTCGACTGTCGGTTCAGCCGGTCACCGAACAGGAATGGCAGGCCGTCCATCGCCTCGCCGGAATCACGATCACCTGACGCACGACAACTGTCCTGCTCGGCTAAAACCCCGATTTCCGCGGAAAACCTGCGAAATTATCGCTCAAAACCGCCTCATTCGTCGCATAATGCAACAGTCACTGTGCAGGTCGTGTCCGTGATTACTGCCGGAAATGCACGAATATGGCGTCCACGTCTGTCAATTCGGTTGAAAGTGCAGCGGGCCGAACTCTGCTGCAGGACCAGCACAGACTGGCAGATGTCGAACTCAAACACGACAAAATCCGGCAGTTGCTGCATGCACAACAGGCAGATGCAGTGCTGCTGCAGGACCCGGCAGCACTCGCATGGTTCACAGCTGGTGCGGATCTCAGCCGCAGTCAGCCGGAAGGATGCCAAACCAGTATTTTTGTCACTGATGACGCCCGCCTGTTTGCCACCAACTCCGTCGATGCCGTCCAGCTTTTCGAACGCGAAACTTTCGGACTCGGATTCCAGCTCAAACAGCGAGAATGGCACCAGCCACATGCCGCACTGGTCGCCGATCTGTGCCGCGGGCGACGCGTTATCAGTGATGCACACGCCGAAGGAACCACGCCAGCCATACGACTGATTCAGGGACTGCGACAGACTCTGACACCGCTTGAGACTGATCGACTGCGAAGACTCAGTCGGGTGCTGGTGCATGCTGTCGAAGTCACGGCAGCCGGCATTCGACAGGGCAGAACAGAATCCGATGTCGCAGGAGAAGTGGGGCATCGACTGCTGCGCCGCACGGTCTGGCCTGTCCGAATTCAGGTGGCAGCAGACGGTCGCACTCAGCGCTATCGTCACTGGGGCTTTGGCGAGGATACCATAGAGCAGTCAGCCGTCATTTCATGCACTGCCAGACGATGGGGACTGCACACCGCCGTCACTCGCACTGTTTCGCTCGGAGCAGCCCCGGAACGCCTGCAAAAGGCTCACGCTCAGGCGGTCCTGATGCATGCCACCGGCATGTACTTCTCTCGCGTCAATGAACAGGTTGCCGATGTCTGGTCGAAGGTGCAAAGAATCTACGAAAAATTCGGGCTGCCAGATGAATGGCGACAATCCGATCAGGCCGAACAACTGGGGTACCAGCTGTTCGAAAATCAACTCAAGCCCGGATCGGAACACCGCTTAAGCAGCGGACAGGTCCTGTTCTGGCACCCCTCCGTGGATCAGGCCATGTGCGGCGACTCCATACTGACCGGCGATCGAGTCGAATGCCTGACCGCGTCCGCAAAATGGCCATCACTCATTGTCCAGGTTCGCGGCGCACCGGTGACGGTCGCAGGAATCCTGCAGATCCCCGCAGCCCACACTCACGACAGTACTGGAAGTGACTGGGAACAACTGATCAGTCAGCTTGACGAAGTCAGCGGAGACGACGGAGGCACACTGGGATCGCACTGGGAACTTTTCCCGGTCAGTGGCCCGCAGCAGAGCAGGGGAGACTGAAGTTGTGCTGACTGTAACAAGGTCGATCAAAATACCCGAACAGGAACTGCAGTATGCCTACATCCGCAGCAGCGGACCCGGCGGACAAAATGTCAACAAAGTCAGCTCCAAGGCCGTACTCACATGGCAGTTTGCTCAGTCCACGGCTCTGACCGGAGCAGTCCGGTCACGATTTGAAAGTCGCTACGCCCGACGAATCACTCGCGAAGGCTGCATTGTGATCAGCAGCCAGAAGTACCGTGAACAGTCACGAAATGCTGAAGAATGTCGTGTCAAACTGAGTGCCATGATTCTGGCCATCGTGGAAGCTCCGGTCGAACGTCGCCCCACCGAAAAAACTCACGGCTCGCATCGCCGCAGACTGGAACAAAAACGAAATCGCTCAGCCCACAAACAGGGCCGACGCAAGCTGCACCCCGAATAACCCCGCATCCTCGCACCCCGGCAATCTGTGCCAATTTTCGCAATTCTGAGGATTCTGGCGGCCGTTTACCGGCCCCGCAAGGGCAGACACTGCTGCTTTTCCCGCCTGCCCGCACTCCACACCCCCACTCACACCGAAATACAGCAGGAATTGTGGTCTGCTGCGGTTGCGAGTGCTAGGATTGGTCGTTTGCAGGACCTCCCCTCTTTGTGGCGTCGTGTCATGTCAGAACCACCGAATGAAAACACTGACGTACTCGTGAATCCCCACGCCTTCGGGTCAGTGGTTGCTTCCACCGCCACGCCAGTTGCCACAGATGACTCCCTGACTGTAGGTATGCGCACAAACCAGGCCCCACTTTCCGAACCCGTCAGGTCCGGCACTGGTCTCTGGGGTGTCACCGTGCCACCGGCAAAAACCACAGCCGGCAGTCGCAAACCCAGTGGCTGGCGACACCGCCTGCAGCGACGGGAAGCGCGACGCGCAGGACTGCTGTTCCTGCTGACCTTCGCCAGCACACTCCTGGTCGGTGCCAATTTCTTTCCGTTCGATTACCTGCTGGGCATGCTGTCACCCGGCTACTACCAGTACATGGCCCAAAGAATCCCAAACCTCGACCAGGTCTTTCGCCAAAGCCTGTGGATGGGCTTCCAGTACGCCGGTCCCGTTATGCTGATTCTCGTGTTTCACGAAATGGGGCATTACCTGCAGGCCGTGCGTTACGGTGTGCCAGCATCACTGCCCTACTTCATTCCGCTGCCGGTCGCACCGCTCGGAACCATGGGCGCCGTGATCTTTCAGTCACCCGGAGCAGCGACCAGACGGCAGATGTTCGATATCGCCGTCTCCGGTCCCCTCGCCGGACTCGTCGCCACAATACCAGTGCTGTATTTCGGACTGTCCCGGTCTCAGTACATCGAAGTTGCGCCCCAGGCCGGTTTCGGACTTTCGTTCGGAGAACCACTGCTGCTGACCTGGATGGTAGAGCTGCTGCATGGTCCCGCCGGGCCGAACGACGTCTTCGCCATGAACCCCGTCGCCATGGCCGGCTGGGTCGGTCTGTTCGTCACGTCTCTGAATCTGCTGCCCATCGGACAACTCGACGGTGGACATATTCTCTACACACTCATCCGTCGTCGAGCACACGTGGTGGCACTGCTGCTTTACAGCTCGGCCATCGCTGCGGTCATCTTCCTCGGCAACACCTCGTTCGTACTGCTTTTGCTGCTGCTGCTGCTGACCGGCATTCGACACCCCCCGACCGCCAACGATGCCGAACCCCTCGGACTCGGAAGACACCTCGTCGGCTGGCTGACACTCGGGTTCCTCGTCATCGGATTCACTCCAGAACCAATTTCCTGGAAACCACTGGCACCCGAACAGCCACCGGCAAAGTCCACCGAGCAGCCTGCGCAGTACCCGGATGAACGTTCAGAAGAAATCATGATCTGAACGCTCATCGTCCGGCCTCCTGCTCACACTCGGTCATACAGGATCTCACGCCCCGTACCGTCGCCAGTGACTCGTCCGTCACAATACACCGTCTGCCCGTGCACAAACGTCCGCACCGGCCAGCCAGTCAGCGATACGCCGTCCCACGGCGTCCACCCGCACTTTGTCAGCTGATCCTCGTTCCTGACCAGCGCCGTGCGATTCATATCCACCAGCACCAGATCCGCATCCCAGCCTTCCCTGATTGCCCCCTTGTGATGCAGATTCCAGACTCGCGCAGGAGCTTCACACATCCACGAAACGACCTGCCGCAGACTGCACAGCCCCAATGACACCTGATTCAGCAGCAGCGCCAGCGAGTTTTCAACGGCAGGCAGTCCGGAAGGCGACTTCGGATACGGCTGACGCTTCTCCTCCAGTGTGTGCGGAGCGTGATCGGTGGCAATCACCTCCAGTGTGCCATCCAGCAATCCCTGCCAGACTGCCGCCGCATCCGCTCGACTCTTGATCGACGGGTTCATCTGAATCAAAGACCCCAAACGGTCATAGTCATCCACAGTGAAAAATAAATGATGCGGACAGGCCTCCGCCGTAATCAAATCGCTGGTCCCCCGCAAAAACTCCACCTCTTCGGCCGTACTGACGTGCAGCACGTGAAACCGATGCCGATACCGCTCCGCTAAGGACACGGCCCGCTTCGTCGCAATCAGTGCAGCCACATTGTCCCGAATCAGGCTGTGATCAGAAACAGTCGTGCCACCACCGATTCGCGCTGCATTCGCACGTACCGTTGACTCGTCCTCGCAATGAGCACAGATCGGCAAAGTCGTCTCGGCAAAAATCCGCTCAAGAGCCGACTGCTCGTCCACCAGCAGATCGCCCGTGCTGGATCCGATAAAGATTTTGATTCCCGGAGTCCTGACAGCGCGAGCCAGCTCCGTGACGTTGTCAGGCGTTGCACCGATGTAAAAGCCGTAATTCACCACACAACGCCCGGCCGCCAAAGCCAGCTTGGACTCCAGTGCAGCCACAGATGTCGTTGTCGGCTTCGTATTGGGCATCTCCAAAAACGAAGTCACGCCGCCTTTCGCACACGCGCGACTCGCTGTTAACAAGTCCTCCTTGTGCGTCAGTCCCGGCTCGCGGAAATGCACCTGGTCATCCACCACTCCCGGAATTAAATGCAAACCAGCAGCATCAATCACTTCATCCGCCGAAGCACCGTCCGGGACGTCCAATGCAGCCACCCGGCCGTTCTCAATCAACACATTAATCCGCTCGGTCGCTTCCGGAAGAACAACCTGAGCATGTCGAATCACAGTCTTCATCTGGCACTCGCCTTTCCGCCCGTCAGCGGCAGACCGTAAAACTGAATTGCCGTTCCACCAAAAATCCGCTCACGCTCCGCAATACTCAGCTCAGACGTCAGCTCTCGAAGCGCGGCAACAACGTCCGAATACTCAGCTGCCAGCTCACAGACCGGCCAGTCCGTCCCAAACATACAGCGTTCCACACCAAACGCCTCAATCGCCGTTTCAACATACGGTCGCAAATCCGCGACAGTCCACCGCTGCCAGTCCGCTTCCGTCACCAGACCACTTAATTTGCAGTAGATATTGTCACACTCAGCCGCACGCCGCAAATCCGCTGCCCACTCGTCAATCCGGCCCAGACGAATCTGCGGCTTCGACAAATGATCGATCACCATCGGCAAGTCCGGCAACTGACGCCCCAATGTCTCAGCATGCCGCAGATGCTGCACATAAAACAACAGATCAAACGGCACACCATGCCGCTGCAAAACCCGCAATCCGCGCACCACGTCAGCACGAATAATAAAGTTCTCGTCAGGCTCATCCTGAGTCACATGGCGGATACCGCAAAACTTCGGATGCGACAGCAACTCCTGCAGCTGCTGCTCACAACGGTCACTGCTCAGATCTGCCCAGCCCACCACACCAACAATAAATTCATGCTGATCCGCCAGCCCCAGCACCCAGCGGTTCTCAGCCAGATCGTGCTGTGTCTGCACGAAAATGCTGCCGTCCACACCATTCGATCGCAGCCGCGGCAGTAAATCGTGCGGCAGATAACTGCGGTTGATCGCAGCATGCTCCGGCTTCGACAGCCAGCCATAGTCAAAAGGCAAATCCAGCTGCCAGAAATGCTGATGAGCATCAATAATCACGGTTGACCTCTCCCAGTGCCGCAAGCACCCCCAACAGACAACACCCAGATTCTAAACCCACACCCTGCGCCGCTGCATTCGGATTCACTCTCATTCCACCCCATATCGAAATTCACACACTCGAGCCACGTTTTTTCCTCAGTTTACTGCTCAAATACCTCCGTTTCTTCCGATTTCCTGCCAGGGACTTTCAGCAACACAAACTCGCCTCTCAGGCCACTCCCCCGGCCTTCACTGCTTCTTCTTCGCGAAATCTCACCGTTTTACCCACAAAAATGGTTTATTCTTGAAATCGTGTTGCGTTTTTGAGAAACTAGGGCCCGTGTCGCAGAAATCTGTCTCATCTGAACAACCATCACGCAACGGCTCCCAGGAAGGCTCATGAAGGTAGTCCTTGAGCTTCAGGATCAATCGGCCAACGTACGGAAAATCACCGTTCGTCACGACATCGTCATCGGCCGCGGTTCTGACTGCAATCTGCGACTTTCTTCGCCTCAGGTCAGTCGACGTCACTGCTTCCTCCGCGTCAGTCGCGATGGCGTGACCGTCACAGACCTCGACAGCAGCAACGGCACCTGGGTGCAGGGTCGTCGCATCCCGTCCGGCGTTCGCCAGGATGTCGGCGACGGACAACAACTGTCACTCGGGCCCATCCGCTTTGTCGTCTATCTCCGACAGGAAGCCGTCGCCGCCAGTATCCTCTCATCCGGAACCCTGCACGAAGTCGTTAATTCCAGCGCACTGCAAATCGAAGCAGGTCCCGGCGTCAGCACCGACGAAGATGACACCACAGAGGGCAGTGCCACCCCAAATGGCACCATCGCAGACAGCCGTGCCGAAATCATCGATCTCGGAAATTCCGGTGATCCCGGTCGCACCACAATTCAGTCAGCCACAGCCGCCAGACAACCCGCTCCGTCCGGCCCCGACAGCGTCGACGTGCTCAATGCCGATGTACTCGTCCACGGCTTCAAACAAACACACTCGCTGGCGTCAGAAAAGACGGCCGCCGATATCCGGCTGCCTCGCATCAATGAAGGCGATTCCACTTTTCTGTCACCCGGTAAGCCACCTGCCGATGAACCCGTCGACGAAGTCGAAATCCTCGACGAAGACGATGATGCACTCCGCAATTTCCTCCGCGGTCAGTAAGCTGAACCACACTCAGTCGTCAGCGTCACCCATCACGCCCGGTGCTGCCGGCTGCAGCGGACATCTGGCCGCGACAAACGTCTGCGTCTCATCCGCTCCCTCAAAATGCACCGTCACCGTCGCCCGGTGCGAAGCACCACCCACCTCCGTCACAATCCCCGTACCGTACCGCGGATGCCGTACCAGCATCCCACGCCGAAACGCCGGGATCTCACGCGGATCATCTGTCCTGTCTCCCTCAGGAATCTCCCGCTCTCCGCTTAACTGAGACCCCTTCATCAGCAACGGACGCGGCGCACCACCGCGCGCCGCCTCGAATCGACGACGCGCTGCCTCCAGACGATCATCCAGACTCGCCATGCCCAGAGCCGCCGGGGTCGCCACAGAAATGCCGCGATCCAGCTCCTGCGACAGCTCACCCGTAAACGGACTCGATATCGTCGTCCGACGCATCCCGCGAAAAACTCGCTCAGAAGTCTGCGTCAAAGTCAAATGCTCACGCGCTCGAGTAATCCCCACATAAAGCAGCCGCCGCTCTTCCTCCAGTGATGACGGATCACCATCACGAATGGCCCGCTCATGCGGTATCAGCCCGTTCTCCAGACCCGCAATATACACACACGGATACTCAAGACCCTTCGATGCGTGCAGCGTCATCAGCGTGACCGCCCCACGCAATGGATCCACCTTGTCAACTTCACTGCTCAGCGTCGCCTGCTCAAGAAATCCCTGCAGCGATGGCGGCTCAACAGGCTCCAGACCACCCTCAGCTTCTCGAACTCCCGCCACTCCCTCCTCATCACCAGACACTAAGGCACCTGTAAACAAACTGCCAGCACCCGTGTCATAATGCCGCGCCGCAGATATCAGCTCATGAATGTTGGCCTCCCGGTCCACATCCACCTCATCCTCCTCCTGACGCCACAACGACAGATAATCAATCTCGTCTATCAGACGCTCAAGCAAAGGAGCAACCAGACCGGCCGCTGACTGCCGATGCAGACGCCCAATCAGATCCACAAACCCCTCCAGAGATTTCCGCACTCGCGCCGACAAACCTTCAATCGCCAAACTCTGCCCAGCCGCCGCAAAAATACTCAGACCATGCTGAGCAGCATAACGCCGCACCTTCAACAGCGATGCACTGCCGATCCCCCGCGCCGGACGATTGATGATCCGCTCCAGTGCCGAATCGTCCGCATGATTCTCAATCAGACGCAGCCACGCTATCAGATCTCGCACCTCTGCACGCTCGAAAAATGAATACCCCGCCGCAACCTGACAAGGTACCTCATAACGAGAAAATGCTGTCTCAAACAGACGCGATAACGCATTCACACGATAAAATACCGCAAAATCCGACCAGCGCTGCTTCCCGGAATCCACCTGCCGACGAATCTCTCGAGCTATCCCGTCAGCCTCCGACTCGCCATTCTCATAAACCAGCAATCTGACCGGAACACCCTCAGCATTGCTCGTCGTCAAACGACCACGATGCGGACGACGGTTGAAGGAAATCAGACGATCCGCACACGACACTATCCGCTTCGTACTGCGAAAGTTCTCGTCCAGCGATACCACCCGACGATCCGGATAGTCTCGCTCAAATGCCGTTACATTGGCCGGTCGAGCACCCCGCCAGCCGTAAATCGACTGGTCCGGATCACCCGTCACACACAAATTGCGATAGTCACGCGACATCGCCTGCACAATCCGGTACTGAGCCAGATTCGTGTCCTGATACTCGTCCACCAAAATAAATCGAAACTTCTCGTCCAAAAGACGCCGCAGCTCAGGTTCCTCCTCGTCATGCAGCAATGACACCGCATGCAACAGCAGATCATCAAAATCCACCGAATTCTGAACTCGCACCCGCTCCTCGTAGTCCGCAAAAATCTGATAAACCGCCGCATCAATCGGACCACCAGCACGCTGCTCAAACTGCTGCCGAAACTGCGCTGATCCAATCATGTCGTTCCGCGAACGACTGATCCGACTCAAAACACGACCAGGCTCCAATACCGACGTGTCCAGATCCCGGTCCTTCATGATCCGTCGCACCAGATCGACCTGATCCGACTGGTCCAGAATCGTAAAGTTCTCCTTCAAACCCACCCGCTCAGGCCAGCGCCGCAATAACCGCGAACAAAAACGGTGAAATGTGCTCACCCGCACTCGAACCCCACCCAGCATCCGCTCCACTCGCTCAGACATCTCTCGCGCCGCCTTGTTCGTAAAGGTCAGCGCCAGAATACTGTCCGACGTAACCCCACGCTCAAGCAGACGGGAAATCCTGTGAGTAATCACGCGGGTCTTGCCCGAACCCGGCCCGGCCATCACCAGCAACGGACCCTCAAAATGCTCCACAGCCTCTCGCTGCGCCGCCGTCAGCTGCTCTGACATTACTGAGCCTTCAAATGACGATCCGCAAACTTCACGTACTGCTGCCAGTCATAGTCCGTGACATCGTGCTTGCCCGAACGAATGTGATATCCCACATCCGTCTGCACAGGCATGTCCAGACCAGGCATCGCCTCACTCGGCATCCCAACGCGACCAAACAGACGATACACCACACCAGCATGCCACAGACTCAGGTACTCACCACGAGGATCCGCCCACTGATCCTCAACCGCACTCGCCACATAAATCGGCCGCGGAGCCGCCAGCGCAATCAGCATGTGATGATCCACCGGCAATGCACCCTCGTTCCCATTGTACTTCCGATGATTCACACAAAACCAGTGCGGAAATGACTTGTTAATCCGCCCGACCGTTTCACCAAATGCCCGCCGACTCAATGCCGCTCCACCACACCCCGAATTGTTCGATATCACCATCGCAAAACGAGGATCCGTCGCGCCAGCCCACAATGACGTCTTGCCCAGACGCGAATGCCCAAACACCGCCACTCGCTCCGCATCAATCCGCTTGTCCGACTGCAGCACATCCAAAGCCCGACTCAGCCCCCAGGCCCAGGCACTGATCGATCCACCCGCGTCACCAGCCCGCTCGCCAGCGACAGGCTGGCCCAGCGAATGAATGCCGTTGCGAAATCCGTCGTCAAAGTCCGGATCAATGTCACCGTAATAAATCGTTACCAGACCATACCCCGCCTTCACTATCCGCTCCACTGACCAGCGACTGGCTTCGCTGCCTCGAGTCGCCTCAGTCGCTCGATTATTCTCAATCCCCGGCTCGCGATTGTTCCGCACCCAGGATTCCGTAATGTGCAGTCGCGGATCCGACTCAATCGCCTGGTTGCCGTTGAAATTCAACCCCAGAAATGCCGGAACACGACCCTCAGCAGCAACCGGAGTATAAATCAGCAAGTCCATCTGCGGACCGGCATCGTCCGCCGTGAAATACACCGTTAACTCACGCCGATGCGCCAAACCACCTATCGCATCCGACACCTCAGAACGCAGCCTGGTACGCAACTGCACCGGAAAATCAGGCAGCCGACCAAACACATGCTGCTCAAACAAACCCAGCACCTCGCCACGACGCTGCTGCTGCCACTGCTGCGGAGTTGTCACCGGGCGACCGGACACGTCCGTCAATAAATCCGGCAGAATGTACGCCGGCACCTTCGCCTCGTCATAATTCGCCTCCTGCGCCAGCACGGAAGACAAACTGACCGGCACACACAAAACGGACCACAACGCCAAATGACACAAGGCACTACGAATCATGACGACACCCGCGAGCGAATTCGGTGGACGCAGACACGCTGCGTATCATGACCGAATACAGCCCGCAGGTGAAGCGATCCAATGACCGTCTCAGCGAACTCCCGCTCGCTGTGCCGGCAAACCCGTCGCAGACGGTGAAAAACTGCCCTGCCGCGGAGGACCTGGCTGCAGATGACTGGCCGGACGCACAATCACCCCGCGTTGCACCTCCGCCGACACAGCCGCCGGCTTCGCAGAAGTCCCGCTGCCCCCTCGACTAACCGACTTCGCCGACCGCCGAAATATCGAACGCATCCACTCCGGAGCCCGCAGGTCGGCTGTCGGCAGCCGGTCAAATGTTTCCTCCACACCCTCCCGCACATTCACAAATGCCCGCTTCACCACAGATTCCGCAGCCACCGGTGACCGACTGACCGTGCCGCCCCACGCCGGAGCCTGCTGCGGAACTCCCGGATTTGTCCAGTTCTCATACCGCAGCTCAGGGGCA
>JBJTPZ010000234.1:0-1247 GCA_046075365.1 Planctomycetaceae bacterium | reverse complement strand
TTTGCCGACCGCAGGAAATCTGATCGGGCCGCAACCCTGCTGCTGATTGCCGGCGGAACGGCAGCGGTGCTGGCGGCCACGGCACTGCTGTGGTGGCTGTTTGGCTGGTAGACTGCAGACAGCATCCTTTGCTGCAAATGCTCTGCCAGAGTTGCTCCGGCGGAGTAATTACTGTAAAAAGACGTCCCGTTTGCATCCGGTGCCGGTTCCATCTTTCCCGCATTAGCTGGCTCAAATGAATCAGTACAATCCGTTCGAAGTCGCGACAAGTGTGGATGTTGTCACGGAACCTGCGACAGCCAGGGTCTACGGTGGCCTGCGTCGTTCGCCCTACTTTGCGTATCTGTTTTTTGGCTACATTTTGACGCTGCTGGTGAGTTTCGGGTTAGGAGCAGCGCTTGCTGCCGGGGCAACACCCACTCCCGGGATGGTGGGGGTCCTGGCGTTGCTGCCGGCGATTGTCTACCAGGTTTTGTCCATCTGGGTGACTGCTAAGCGGCTGCAGAACCTGGGTTACAGTGGCTGGTGGGTGCTGGGCATGCTCGTGCCGGTGCTGAATATTGCAGTCGGTGTCAAGTGCTTTGCTGCCCCGGAAGGTTACGCCGACCATAAGACTCTGGACACCGCAGGCAAGCTGATTATCGGATCATTCCTCGCCATGATCGTGCTTACGGTGGTCGTGCTGATGACATTTGCGTGAGAAGTGGTCAGTGGTCAGGGGGCGAGCCGCGGACGGGAGTCCGCGGGTGTGCGTTGAATGCGTGTCGTGCCTGCAGTTGAGTATCCGTAGCTCGGGTTTTCCAGCCCGAGATCTGTGCTGTGTGTTTTTGTGTGCTGTTGAAAGCGCAATAGCACCCCTCGCCCCTGAAAGGGGAGAGGGGACGGGGGTGAGGGGTGTGTATCACCCTTGCCAGTTGGTCTCACGCGAAGCCGCGAAGAGGAACCACAGAAGGCTCAAGCGATCTGTGTGATGAACCGCTCGCTCTACTTTCAACTCTCTCAAACCTACTCTCTATGGCATGGATGCCATGTCCCCCTCACCCCCGTCCCCTCTCCCCCGTTTCACGGGGGCGAGGGGAGGATTGGTGGTCAGTGGGGTGTGGTCAGTGGGGTGTGGGGATCAGCGGCGGATGCGGGAGGTTTGCAGTTGTACGAGTGGGGTACCGGTGCTGGTGGCGGCGGGGTTTTCGCGGATGAGCAGTTGTCCTTTGCCGATGGTCAGGATGGCTCGCTGCAGCCCTGGTTCG
>JBJTPZ010000233.1:0-1930 GCA_046075365.1 Planctomycetaceae bacterium | reverse complement strand
CGTTCTGGCAGATGCCGGAGATGCCGTTTCTGATCCACCACTCAAACCCGGAGATGTCCTGCAGCAAGGTTCACCACTGCGTCTCACCATCGTCGGAGAAACCCGCCCCGTCAGACTCACTCGACTTAACCCTGTGGACCCCGTGGGCAATATCGCAGCCTGGTGGCTGACCGATCGACTGCAGTTCGCAATTAGACTCTCGCAATGGTCCGTTGCGCTTGGCCCGCTGGAAATGACATTTCCCGAAAACACACAATTCGTCGCTGAACCAGTCGTAATCTTCAATCGTGAAAAAGTAGCCCTGCAGCGAGACGGTCAGAGATTCTTCGTCGATGGGACTGCCGTGCAATCCCTGTTCGGTCAGACAGAATTCACGGTGGTCTGGAGTATTCCAGCGCAGGAACAGACAAACAACAACGGTGATTCAACAGCCAGCCTGCCGTGGCCAGCAATCTCAGAACGCATCAACTGGTCCGAACTTTTCCTCGCAGAAACAACGCCGGCCGATACTCCATCAATGTCACGCCTGCCTGACTGGGCTCTCGATGCAAATCAAAATCCACCAGCCATCAACAGCACCCGCGAACTGCAAAATGCTCGAAGACTCTCCCTCGCACCCTTTCTGCAGCAGAATTCAATTCAGCTGCCAACCCCCTTCGCCGGCAATGAACCTCACTCCAGCACCGGAAACAGCCTCATCGCTGTCTCTGCCACGGTCGTCTCAGCCAGCCCCGCACAATCCCCCTCAGCCGAAACCGAATTCCTGCTGTTCAGCAGAGTTTCCCCATTCACATGTATCCTTGAAGTGCCTGACACCGTCGCAGTCATGGAACTTCCAAAAGAAGTCCCGATGTCCTGGGAGGATCCGGCTCGAAGACGACTTGTACTGTCATCCTCCACAAACCTGACCCGTTTCAAGCTTCGCTGGCTGGCAAAATTGCCGGCGGAATCGGTTCGAGCCGCTTCGCTGCAACTGGCTGTACCTTTTGTTCGAAACAGTCAGCTTAGACAACACATCTGGATCGTCTCGCCGCTAAGAGAAATGCCCTCTGTTTCAAACGACTGCACAATACTCACGGGCGAACAGCAGCAAAAGCTCCTCGAACAGGATCTGCGAATCGGACAAAATCTGCTTACTCGCTCAGGGCCGTCAAAACTCAGCCAAAATCCCGTCACCACAGAACAACTCACCAGCTCAGTCAAAGATTCCGTCGCAGAATTTATGCAGCGAGAAACTCGAGAGACAGGAAAACGCACCATCCGGCTTCATCAAACCAGGACCGACGCCATCAGTATCTCCTTCCGCAGACACCTGGAACTGTCCGCAATCATCCCAATCGGTGTCGGAATGTTCCTGATGGTTCTCGCAGTCATGTCCACCACTGGAGCAACCAACAGCACACATAACCTCACAACAGTGGTAGTGCCCCAAAATCTGCTGCAGTCAATCGCGGGAAACGCCAGCAATCCTGATCTTCCCGCCAGCTTCACCACCCCTGCACGGCAATCCGAAACCAGCGACCACCACGACCTCAGAAGCTGACGCCCGCACGCAGTATCCAGGTACTGTCCAGCTGAGTTTCGTCTGCTCCGCTTTCCCATGAAAACGAACGATCAAACACGAGGCCGCATTCCACGAACGTTGACTGGTTTTCTGGCAATAACTGCTCAACACCCAACATCAGCCGCAGATCCCGAATGGTCAGCTGATCATTCAGCCCCGAAGCCCGCTGCACCGCCCACGTATTGCCACCAAACACGCCCGACAGATAACCCCATAACTCACTGCTCTGGCCGTCCTTCATCAGGCGTCGGGAAATCCGCGGTGATGGAAACTGAACATCAAACTTCCACTCCGAACTCGGAGTCCACAACAGACCTGCCGCCGGCAACACCGGAAAGTCATCTCGCCCCGTGTACACAGCCCCGC
>JBJTPZ010000232.1:0-6803 GCA_046075365.1 Planctomycetaceae bacterium | reverse complement strand
GGAGGTTAGTGGATTGGTGGCGGGGGTTGCAGGGTGGCGGGGTGAACGTTTTGGGAAAGCGGTCGGGCGGTGTTGGCGGATCGGCAGGAAATGCCGGTTGGCGGGGTGGGTGCATGGCTGGCAACGGTTGTGCTGGCGAGTGTTGCGGATAATGGACAGCCTGCTGCAGGGTGAATCTTCAGACTTGTCGGAAATGCCGAAGTAGAGACAGTCAGCGATTGTGTAAGGCGGGTGGGATCTGGTCCTGCTTTCCGCGGCAGGAAGCAGTAGGATTTCCCCATCCGCACCATAGGCAGTGCCGGTTTGGGTCAGCAGGCTGTCAGCTGGGAGAGATTTATTTCCGGTGAGCAAAACATAACGACAGCTCCTGTGGTTTCTCCACGGTTGTTTTCGGCGTCATTTGCGGGTTATCTGCTGATGACATTTCTGACAGCGGTCAACGACAGCATGTTTCGCTGGCTGGTTGTGCCTGTTGGGCGTGAGGAGTTTCGGCGGCTGTATGGCTGGGGTGCTGAGGATTCAGAGGCTTTCGTGTTGTCTCTGGGTTTGGGTGTCTTCATGCTGCCGTTTGTGGTGTTTGCACCGTGGGCGGGCTGGATGGCCGATCGTTTTAGCAAGCGATCATCGATTCTGTGGCTGAAGGTTGCGGAAGTACTGCTGGTGGCGGTGGGTGCGTGGTCGATTCAGGCATCCAGTGTGCCGCTGATGTTTTTGATACTGTTCCTCATTGGTGCTCAGGCGGCCTTCATTGGCACGGCGAAGCTGGGGATTATACCTGAGATTGTGCGACGAGCGGACATATCGGCAGCGAATGGCTGGTCGGGTCTGGCGACTCTGGGTGGAGTCATCCTGGGTACGGTTGCCGGCTATGGTCTGGCGGATCGGATTCAGGCGGACAGGACTGAGGGTTTATGGTTGTCAGCGATCGCACTGGTGGGTACAGCGCTGGCGGGTCTGCTGGGATCTTTTCTGACGGGTCGAGTGGCGGCGGCCAGTCCGGGCGTGAAGTTTCAGTGGAATCTGGTGTCGGATTCGTGGCGTGACATTCGCTTGATTCTGCAGGACCGAGCGATTCTGCGTGTGACTTTGGGGATTGTATTTTTCTGGTGTCTGGCAGCGATGGCGCAGATGTCCATCGACGTCTTTGTGCGGATGGAGCTGGCGGACAATTTAACGAAGGCCAACCCCAGCACGTTTAATGCGATGCTGGTGCTGGGGGTGGGAGCGGGCAGTCTGCTGGCGGGCTGGTGGTCGAGTGGTCGGGTTGAGCTGGGGATGGTGCCCTTTGGAACATTGCTGATGGGCGTTGCCTGTACATTGCTGTATTTCACCAGTGACGCCCCCTGGATGGCTCGCTGGCTGCTGATGGTGATTGGTCTGGGTGGTGGTTTGTTTAATGTGCCATTGCAGGCGTGGCTGCAGGAGCGTAGTCCGCACGACAAGCTGGGGGCTATTTTGGCGGCCTGTCAGCAGCTGACGGCGATTGGGATGCTGTTTGTATCGGGTTTATTCTGGCTGTTGCGGGGCCCCCTGGCTCTGAGTGCATCGCAGATTTTTCTGGTGAGTGGTCTGAGTATTATCCCGATTGTGGCTTATGTGGTGTGGGTACTGCCGCAGGCGACGATTCGTTTTTTTGTGTGGCTGCTGAGTCGATTTGTGTATCGGGTGCGGACGTATGGAATTGAGAACATTCCGGAGCATGGTCCGGCGCTGCTGGTGGCGAATCATGTGACGTGGATTGACGGGGTGCTGATTTTGCTGGCCAGTTCGCGTCCGATCCGGATGGTGGCCTATGCGGATTACGTGCAGGGGCGTGTGTTAAGTCGTCTGGGCAGGCTGTTTGGCATCATACCGATTCGCAGCGGGGACGGTCCGCGGGCGCTGATTGCATCGCTGAATACGGCCAGTGAAGCATTGCTGCGGGGCGAGCTGGTTTGTATTTTTGCGGAGGGCGCGATTACAAGAACCGGCCAGCTCATGAAATTCGAGCGTGGTTTGCTGAGAATTCTGAAGGGCACTAATGCTCCTGTGGTTCCCGTCTGTCTGGACGAGCTCTGGGGCAGCATTTTCAGTTATGATCAGGGGAAGTTTCTGTGGAAGCGTCCGCGGCACTGGCCCTATCCGGTGTCGATTTTGTTTGGCCGGGCGATCTCGGAAGTTGCTGACACCGAGGTGGTGCGGTCGGCCGTTCTGGAACTGAATGCTCAGTCGATGTTACTGCGAAAGGAACGCAGCATGATTCCGGCGCTTCGGTTTATTCGTCAGTGTCGTCTTTCATGGGGCCGCATGAAGGCTTCTGATTCGGGTGGCACGGTTTTGTCCGGCGGTCGACTGCTGATCGGCGCGCTGGCGTTTCGTCGTCTGTTGTTGGGGCGGGTGCTGGCAGCTGATCGGCAGTATGTCGGGGTGCTGTTGCCGCCTTCCGTGGGTGGTGTACTGGCCAATACTGCGCTGGCGCTGAGCGGAAAGGTGTCGGTCAACCTGAACTATACGCTCAGTGATGACCTGATGAACTACTGCATCCGCGAAGCTGGCATTCGGCAGGTGCTGACCAGTCGTGCGTTTATTGAGAAGAAGCCGGTGAAGCTGGATGCTGAGCTGATTTTCCTTGAGGACCTGAAGGCGCAGATTACTGGAATGGACCGTCTGGCGGCAGCCGTGCAGGCAAAGCTGGTACCTCTGCGGATGCTCGGCCGTCTGCTGGGCTTGAATCGGCTGCATTCGGACGATCCGCTGACGGTGATTTTCACTTCGGGTTCCACGGGTGAACCGAAGGGTGTGGTTTTATCGCAGAATAACATTGCTTCGAATCTGGACGCGGTGAACCAGCTGCTGCGGCTGCATGCGGGTGACGTGCTGCTGGGTGTGCTGCCATTTTTCCATTCGTTTGGATATACGGTGACGATGTGGCTGCCGCTGTGTGCGGATCCGGCGGCGGTGTATCATTTCAATCCACTGGATGCGCGTACCGTGGGTGCTTTGACAGAGAAGCATCGGTGTACGATTTTGGCGGCGACTCCCACTTTTCTCCGCAGTTATCTCAAACGCTGCACGGTGGAAGAGATGAAGTCGATGAATCTGGTGATTGTGGGTGCCGAAAAGATGCCGGATGATCTGCGGGACGCGTTCCGGGAGAAATTCGGGTATGAGCCGATCGAGGGTTACGGGACGACGGAAATGTCGCCGGTAGCTGCGTTCAATATTCCGGTATCGCGGATGGGTGCTGATGCCGAGCCGGGTTCTGGTCTGCGTCACGGGACGGTGGGGCGAGCGATTCCTGGTGTGGCGGCGGCTGTGTTTGATCCGGACACCGGCGTTCGGCTGGGGGCGAACCGTGAAGGTCTGCTGAAGATCAAGGGTCCCAATATTATGCTGGGCTATCTGAATCAGCCGGAGAAGACGGCCGAGCTGATTACGGATGGCTGGTATAACAGTGGTGACATGGCGGTGATTGATGACGACGGGTTCATCCGCATAACAGGGCGAATGAGTCGATTTTCGAAGATTGGCGGCGAGATGGTGCCGCACATTTTGGTTGAGCAGGCGATTGCGAAGGTGCTGGAGGAGGATGCGACGGAGGAGACTGAGATTATGTGTGCGGTGACGTCGGTGGCTGATCCGAAGAAGGGTGAGCGACTGATTGTGCTGCACAAGCCGATGAAAAAGTCTGCTCGTGAAATCACAGACCGTCTGCAGGCGGCGGGATTGCCGAATCTGTTTATTCCGTCGAATGACAGTTTCATTGAGGTGGAGAAGATCCCGCTGCTGGGTACGGGGAAGCTGGATCTGCGTGGTGTGAAGCAGCTGGCTTTAGAGAAGACAGCGGGTGGCTGAGGTGGGCGGCAGATGAAATTTGCACTGGTCATTCCGGACGGTGTGGCGGACGAGCCGCAGGCGGAGCTGGGTGGAAGGACACCGCTGCAGGCGGCTCGTATTCCGCACATGGACACTGTTGTTCGCGAGGGGCTTGTTGGTCGGACGAACAATGTTCCATTGAGTCTGCCGTCGGGCAGTGATGTGGGGACGATGAGTCTGTTTGGGTATAGTCCGCTGCAGTTTCATACTGGCCGTGCGCCTTTGGAGGCTGCGGCGCAGGGGATTGAGCTGCAGCCGGGTGACTGGGCAGTGCGGTGCAATCTGGTGACGGTTGCAGATGGTCGGATGGCCAGTTTCACGGCGGGTCAGTATCCGAGTGATTTAGCGTCTGAGCTGTTGCAGGAGTTGCAGCAGAGTCGTTGCGGGGATGTGCACTGGAAATATTTTGCGGGAGTGAGTTATCGGAATTTGCTGATTTATCGTGCGCGGGGTTGTGAGGCGCCGTTTTCTCGGTCCACTGAGAGTACTCCGCCGCACGACATCACGGATCAGCTGACGGCGGGTTACCTGCCGACGGGTCCGGGTGCCGAGCTGTTGCGGGAGCTGATGGAGGAGAGTCGGGGGGTGTTTGCGGGTTCGGCGGCCAACCGGCAGCGGCAGTCGGCTGGAGCCCTGCCGGCGACTCAGACGTGGCTGTGGGGGCTGGGCCAGCGACCTGCGCTGCAGCCATTTGAGCAGCGTTATGGTGTGCGTGGAGCGGTGATTACGGCGGTGGACCTGTTACGGGGAATCGGCCGGCTGCTGGGCTGGCAGGTTTTGGAGGTGCCTGGGGCGACGGGGTATCTGGACACGGATTATGGTGCGAAGGGGCGTGCGGCGATTGCAGCGCTGCAGCGGCCGGACGTGGATTTTGTGGTTGTGCATGTGGAAGCGACCGACGAGGCTTCTCATGAGGGCAGTGTGGAGGAGAAAGTGCGGGCTGTGGAGCGAATTGATGAGAAAATCGTGGGTCCGCTGCATGAGTGGCTGAAGAGTCAGGGTGAGTATCGGTTGCTGGTGTGTCCGGATCATCCGACGTTCCTGCGCACCAGGACTCACAGCCACGGCGACTGTCCATTTGCCCTGTGTGGCTCGGGAATACCCGCATCCGGATGTGAGGAATACAGCGAAATTACGGCGGCTTGTGCGCAGGTGGCATTTCCGCAGGGTTGGGATTTGATGGGTTATTGTCTGGGTAAGGGTGTGTCAGGCTGAGGTTTGTTGGGGTTCTGCCGGGTGCTGCAGGAAAAACGGCTCTGCGGGAGGCGGGTTTTCGCGGGATCGGGGGGATGTTTCCGCATTTCCTCGCCAAAACTGTTGATTTGTGCCACTTCTGAGGTTCTGATTCTGGACGTGAACCAGGTAAACTGTCATGTTTAGCAGATTCTGAACGGTTTTGGACGATGTTCAATACCGGAACAGCGAAGTAAGTTTTCCCGATCTGGTGAGTCTATGCCCTTTGTTGACCGCAACACCCGGGGATCTGGCTGCAGGAAGTCCGGGTATTGGATTTCCGCGTTTAGCATTGGCTTTGCGGGTCTGCTGTGCAGTGCCGTTTCTGCACAGGAACCAGCCCCTGCTGCGCCTGCTGCCGCTGCTGCTGCGCCCGCCGCTGACGCCTGTCAGCAGCGTATTTTCCAGCAGCAGCAGCTGGCTCGATCGCTGCAGAATCTGCGTGAGCCGATTGCGGTGATGGACAAGGTGGAAGCTGCGAAGCTGCGGCGGGACTATACTCGCCTGCTGGCCGACGGCTATTCGAATGAAGCTGACACGAAAAAGGTGAAGGATTATCTGCAGTTCATGCTGATGCGTGTGACGGACCCTGAATTTTCCGGGGTACCCTCGAATACGCAGAACCTGTTGAAGGATGTGGAATCTGACATGCAGCGTGCTGGCGGCAACGTTGGCAACCCAGCAACCCAGCAGAATGCTCGCCGCAAGTACTGCAGCGACGTGCTGGAAGTCACAAAAACGTTGCTGACCAACAGTTTTGATGCTCGCGTGACAGCCATTTCGGTGCTGAAGCATCTGCATGAAACGAAAGCGGTTCCGGGCGGCGCAGCGGCCAGAATTCACGGCGATGCTTTGACGACGCTGTTATCTGTACTGGATTCCAAAGAGCAGCCGGATGCTGTGAAGGTGTTTGCAGCGGATGCCGTCAGGAATGTGCTGCGTAACTGTGACGTGCTGGAGACCGACCAGTTTCGGATTTGTGACAGTATTGCGGGGCAGTTGTCTGAGCGGTGTTCGGAGAGTGCTTATCAGCAGACACTGCTGGAGGCTTTGTTTGAGATTCGTCGTCCGCGTCGGACTGTGGGAGCGAACGAGCCGACGGTGATGAAAGTGTTTGCGTCCGTTCTGGACGACAGGCAGCGTCCGATTGAGGTTCGCTGTCTGGCAGCGATGGGTATTGGACGCGGGGCTTACGACGGTCAGATGCGTCTGGATCCGCTGGCGTGGAAGATTGCTCAGCTGGCGGGAGACGCGGCTGTGGAATTTAATCGCAGCCCCGGTGATGCTCGCTGGCCTGCCTGCGGCGCATCACTGGTGTTTGCCTTCCGTCATGCAGCGGCAGAAGAGGCCGTGGCGGCTCCGGCTGACAGGAAGGGTCTGCTGAATCGTTCCACCGGAACGACTCCTTCGAAGATCATCACCGAATCTGCCGGCCTGGTGAAGGTGGTGGGTTTAGGTTTGCTGAAGAACACTGACGCATTGACTCGCGAAGAAGTCCTGCCGCTGGCGGAATGGCTGAATGCGAATAAGCCTGCCGATCTGAAGTGGGATGACCGTCTGCCCGCACTGACTCCCTGAGGCGAATCTGATCCGGTGTTTTCTTCAGTGTTAAAAACGAAAAACCGCCCGGCTGATGTCGGGCGGTTTTTGTTTTGGGTGTTGGTGTGTGTCAGTTGCCGGTGGCTGGTTCTGTTGGTTTTTCGCCTTCGACTTTC
>JBJTPZ010000231.1:0-4941 GCA_046075365.1 Planctomycetaceae bacterium | reverse complement strand
GAGCGATTGCCAGCAAATTTGCGAAGCAGCGGGGACCGGCGCAGTCCTCGCGGCAGGGATGCGGCTCAGCAGGAGCTCCGCCCTCCCACACCCCCTCTTGCCAGAAAGTCAGGACCATTTGGCTGCCGCTCAGGGGTCTTGACTTTCGGCCAAAGCTCGCGCCAGACTCCAGGCTCTCCACTTATAATGGGTGAGGGGAGACAGGCTGGGGTACGAACCACCGGTCCATCACTTGCCGGACGCTGGCTGTTCCCACAGTCTAACGAGTTGTCCCACTTCCGCCTGCCACGAACCAAAGGCGGCCTGCAGTTCATGACTTGTGAAGTGGTCAGCGGAGACTGCCTGTTCTTTGGTGAGTGAAATCAGCCATTTTCCGTTCGATAGCAGGTACTGCGTTTCAGTCGTTCCATTCTCATCCTCATCGCGGAATACCAGATCAAACTCGCCGTCACCGTTGCGGTCGTAAAGGACGGTCAAAGTCGGCATGGAATAGATCGCAAAGTTCGGACTCCAGTCGGGAATTCGGGTTGCGCCGGCTTTGTTGATGCCGTCTTTGTTCGCTGCCTGCTTCAACGACTTTCCCTGCAGCAGAATCTGCAGGCACAGCGGAGGTGAATCCTGACTGGAGCGAAAGAGAATCGCATCAGGTGCATCATCGTTGTTCACATCAACAGGGACCGCGCTGGCATTAAAGGGCAGGTAGGGTCCCGGAATCATGATATCAGGCTTTGTCGGAAGAACACGAACAAATTCGCGCAACTCGTCGAGGTGCACATGCAGGGAAAGACCGCCAAAAGAGTCATTTGTCCGGATGGCAAAAGTCACGGCAATCACTTCGCCGGAAGTGTTCACCAGCGGCCCGCCGGAGTCTCCGCCTGAAATGCCGCAATTCGTGTGCAGCACGCGCTTTTGTTCGGAATCCCGAGCAAGTTCCTCCTCAACTTCCTTTCGCTCCTCTGCGGGAAGTTTCAGCAGCTGGGTGATGACGCTCGCCTGATCACGAGGATACTCACCGGCTCCCGTCACCTGCCCCTGTCGCACGGACCAGAGCGAACCAATTCCCGGATTTCCGATCGCCACGCAATCGCTGCCCGGCTTTGGTAAATTGTCCGCCAACTTCAGAAACGGCACGGCTTTGGCACCTTGCGGAAGCTCTGTGAGCTTCAGCAAAGCCAGATCCTGCCGTTCGCTGACACGGTAAACAATCGCCGTCATTGATGTTCCGGACTGCACCATCCAGCCGTCAGGCGCCAGACTTCCGGACAGCACGGATACGATATTGGCCTTGTGCTGATGGTTGTATTCCGCCCCTTCAACCACGTGGGCATTGGTTATGATCCAGCCATCTGCACTGATAAAGAAGCCCGTGCCGTGGCCTGCTTGTGTCGTAATCAGCACCACCGCGGGAGCCACCTGTTCGTAAACATCGGCTGCCGGTCCACGCGGACGCACGGTCGATGCCTCCGGCTGTGCATCCGGTGATGCCGGACGATCAACAGACAAAATGGACCGCAGCACGCCACCCGTCCGACCCGGAATCACCGGGACAACATCAGAGCCGACCTGCAGTCTGCCAGACCGCTCATCTGCGAAAGTCGGCGACGGCAGACTGACCAGCAGCATGACAAACGCAGCAAGCTTTTGACCGTATGAGAGTTGCTTCATGATTGCGGTTCCATATGAGCGACAGCGGTGTGCCGATGACCAGTCTGACACACCAGCCCATGATAGCAGGAAGTCTGCAGAACGAGGTCGACAAATCAGTATTTCAGACTCAGTTTTCTGACTTCACAATATTCCAGGACACGCGAAAAAAAACGAAGGACTTCAGTGCCTCCATAGAGCCGCCTCGTGACAATCCTGGTTCATTAAACACAAGACCACGTGATAACACCCCCAGAGGCGACTCCCATGCCATGTCCTCTGCCGCTGCTGTACGCGACCGCAGCGCCACTGATTCCTCGGCCCGCTTCAGGCTGGGCTGGCTCAGAAACTCAAAGCTGGCCGCCACGGCACCAGCGTTCTCACGCGGAATACCAATCACCACCAGATCTTCCAGCCCGATCGTCGTATCATCGATATTAATCCGGCCAGTGGTATGCGACTCGCCCGGCCCCAGACGATTAAGCACATCCTTTGATTTGGGGAAAAAGCATCTAATACACCCATCTGTCTGAATGTAGAGTACCGTTACATCCACCCATGACTTTGTCGGATTCGTGATGACCACACGGATCACATCTTTATTGCGAAGCTCTGGTGTCGGTACGGCGGACAACGGGCTATAGCGTAAGCTCCGCTGATCCACCAGTCGCTCCACACGAACATCAAGCCGAATGTCTTCGTTTCCTCCAGTCTCCAGCTCGGCAATCCGACGAAGATTTGCTGCGCGAGCCAGCTTACTGAATTCCTCCAGCAAGACACCAGACAGGGCGTCATCGACGGGGTAAGGGCCAAACGCCTGCACGTCATTCAGCAGCAGTCGCCCATTTTCATCGCGCAGCAGTTCATTGGCAGAAGCTATCCGTACACTGTCGCCGGATTCCGCTGCGATGATGTACCATTCAGGCGATTCCCCTTCCGGAGTCAGCCGCAGCATGGCTTCCCTGGAACCGGCGGCGGCCTGCAACAGACCATTCAGCCGATCAAGAGTCTGAGACTGCCGCGTCTCACCACTGACCAGTGTCACATCGACGGAAACCCAGACTTTGCAGTCGCCCAGATCCTGATACTTCAGCTCACATCGAGCCGGAACCGGGAGCTCTGAAACTTTGGGCTGGCCAGCAAATTCGATCGGTTCCACATCCGCCTGCACAGCTGTCGCCCGCGTGACTCGAACAAATCCTGCCGGACGGTCAGAGGCTGTCGCATATGCTGCCAGCACAGACCCTGGACCGGCCCCGTGCAGGACACCGGCATTTACGGAATAGTCACCATTTTGCCCGCGCTGCAGCACAATTCGGGAACGCCCCGGCCACGCCCTGATGCCCAGCACCTCGCGATCAAGGTCGTTGTCCGAACCCTCAATCACTGGATGAGAATCCGCCCACTTGTGCTGCTCATAGTGCCACTGCACACGCTGCGCAAGTTCTCGATATGTCAGGCGAGCGGCGCCTGATTCGCTGAGTGCCTTGCACAGAGCCCAGCTGAGCCAGCCATGAGCGATCCCGCCCGCTGGCAATACTTGCTCAAACGTCTTCTCGTGTGGCAGAGCGGCGTACAACGCAATCAGGCTGCCATCACTGTCAACACCCTCGACGGCCCGCGTTTCGTCCCGGAATTCCTCCGGTCCGCCTCGGGAAACAGTTCCTGCGGGCAGAGCCGCGGCAGCGCGTTCAGCCGCACGAGCAAGTTCGGCAGGCGGAATACCCAGACTGTCGGTCGGAACATCCCTCGCAGCCGCCGAAGCCCCGCGCGCGATTGTCCCGGAATGACACGTATCGGCAATGAAAAAGATATGCGTCCCCTTGCGTCGAACATTTGACAGCCACGCATTCAGTTCGTCATCAGTGATTGAATTTGCGACTGCCGCGACAGCCCCGTTCCACGCTCCAGTGTCCCGCGGCAGAAAAATCTCGTCCAGCCCGTCACGCTCATCACTTTCTGTCGCTGAATCGGGCTGCTGGCTTCCATGTCCGGCAATCAGGATCAGCACCTGATCCCCCGGCCGGACGCGTTCCGCAAGGAGACGGAATTCCGTCTCGATGCGTGAACGTGTCGGCAACTGCTCCGCTCCCAGCCCCTCCGCAAGCACGACGATGTTTTCTGCCGAAACACCGAATCGGTCCCTCAGCAGTGTTGACATGAGCTTCGCGTCGTTGGGCGGGCCCGTAAGCTGGTATCTGGGAATCAGCTCCGGGTAGCTGCTGGCCGCGACCAGGAGTGCCCAGACTCGAGGTTGCTGCTGCTTTTCAGCATCGTCTGCAAGGCCTGTTTCCGGGAACGCCACTGCCACGGCAGCTGCAGCCATGCACACCAGCGCTGTCAGTTTCAAAGAGCAAGGCTTTCGAGTCTCCATGAGCAACTCTCCTGAGATTTTTGTCTGATGAAAAAAATAGCCCGGGCAAAGCACTGTCTCGACGAACTGAGCAGGCACCGCAAACAGCCCCGCGTGCGCTGCTGCAATCACCAGTTCACAATAACGATGTATCGCTCGGCGATTTGCCCGACGTTCGCCACTTCGATCTGAAACGGCCCCTCGAACAGCGTCGTCCATGCCACACGGCAGACGCTGGTGGAATCGGTGTCCTCGCCAATCCGGCCCTTGGTGTTGCCGTCATAAACCCACAGATCCAGATCACCGTCACCATCACCAATCACAGCAACAATCGCCGGTTTCTTCCCCTCAAAAATCACATTTCGCAGGGTCTGCCGCTGGCCCGGCTGCAAAACACCGTCGGCAACAACCTTGTACGTCACTCCCTTGATTTCAACATCCTTCAGATCCTTGCCCTGACTGTAGACGAGGCCCCGGGACGCAGGCCGATCAAGCCACTGCTGCAGCAGGGCCCGCTCTTTGTCCGAAGCAGCCAGCTCCAGTGCGCGTTTTCGCAATGCTTGTGGATCAAGCGAAAGAGCTTTCTTGTCGCCATCGGAAGCGGCCGCTGCTTTGCCTGTCGATGGTTCCGCCGTGAGTCCGGCAGCCGAACGTTCGCTCGATTTGACCCCCTCCAGCAAATCCGCAGCCGCAAGCAGCAGCAGCGGCGACTTCGCTGACTCACCCTCCAGCGCCATTCGCGCCGCGAGCGTCGCCTCCGCCACGCCCACTGATTCGGCGACCTTGGCCGCCTGCACATCTTTGTTGTCCGCCTTCTCGTCCACGCAGGCATTGGCCGCTCCTGCAATGCTCGACAGCAGAGCAGCAGCCAGCAGAGACAGCAAATTTCTTTTCATGATCAACATTGCTTCGATTCCCTAAATGTGAGTGAACAGGATTGAAAA
>JBJTPZ010000230.1:0-3089 GCA_046075365.1 Planctomycetaceae bacterium | reverse complement strand
GAGGCCCCACACGATCGGACGCCTCCCCCGTCAGAAAACTTAGCTCATGCTTTCGGCCAGGCTGGAATTTTGACGCCCTGCAGATTGCGGTTTAGCCGCAATCCCGTCCACACTGAAACCAGCCCCCCCGAAGGCAACTGTGGGGAAGGAAACGCATAAGGAGATTCAGTGGATGCAGGCTCTTCGAAGGAAACAATCTGTCGCAGCAGCTGCCGGGAAGGACACAGGCCTCAGCCGCTGGAGGTCGCCCCGCTGCTGACATTGGCGGCAACGAATGTGCTGTTTTCAAACTGGCTGGCATGCACCACAATCCAACCCCCGGTCCATCGGGTTCCGAATTCCTGTACCGCCATGTTTGAGTGACCATCAGCTGGCTCGGGTACGAGGAACGGTGCCAGCCACCTTGAGCCGGAGACACAATGGCCTTGGTCACTGCAACTTGCGTCGATCTGTCTGCAACTGAGCCTGAGTCTGTGAGGGCGACCGACCGTGGAGTGGGAAAGGTGTGCAAACACGCGACTGGATGAGTCCAGAGGACGTTGGAAACTCAATCGGCGGGAGCTCGAAAGACAAGCCTGCAGGGGCGAAGACGACCGAGGGTGGCCATGCGACAAATTTTGTGGAATCAATAAAAAAGACTGGGCCGAAAACCCAGTCTTTTTCCTGGCCGAAGCCGCCTAACGACTGCGGGA
Organism: Planctomycetaceae bacterium; assembly: GCA_046075365.1. Taxonomy (GTDB): domain Bacteria; phylum Planctomycetota; class Planctomycetia; order Planctomycetales; family Planctomycetaceae; genus SXXK01. The sequence goes on along the minus strand of JBJTPZ010000230.1, from coordinate 2,397 downwards.
ACCCGTGTTGCCGCGATTGACTGTCCATTTCAAGTGAGCGTGAACGGCAACTCCTGTTGACAGCTTTGTTCGCAATTGTTCAGCAGTACAGCCGCCAGCCATGAAGCGAATTGTCTCGCAACTCCGCGCGGCTGTCGTCAGACTCCGAGACGTCATACGTGTTGAGGTCAACTCGCTGTAGTCGGCGATTCTGTCCACAGTGTGATGTGAATTCGACCACTTCGCCATCATCAATGAATGTTCCCGTTTCCCCCAAATCTACAATTCCCAGTTCACCCTGTGCCCGGTTCCAGGATTTCCTCAAGAAATAACGACCACCCCGATGTAATGTGGCAATAACCTTTTCGTTGCCATGCGCACCGTGTAACGTCATCAGGCGAGTGAACGCAGAAAGCTGCCACCATTCAATAGTCAATCGTGGAAGCACGCAAAGAAACGCTGCCGTTCCGAGGTCAAGTAGCCAAACGACAGGAATAAGCCAGCGAGAATGTCCGGCCATTAGAACCCAGCAAGTCAGCAGCGCAGGTCCGACGAAAGGAATGAACACAGGAGAGGCGTAGCGGTGATGTCTCCATCGAGTTACCAGTGAAGCGAAACAGGTCAAGAAGCTCAGGGTTGGGAAAATCAACCCAGCGATGAGTAGAGCTGTTCCAGGCATCATAGGGGGGATTCCACTGGCAGAACGACTACGCTAACCTGGCTGCCGCGAGTGAGCTTCCATTTCAAGAAACCGTTTTGAGCAACTCGGATTCAGCGTTTTGTTCGCTGTTGCTTTTGGTTTTTAAGTTCTGTAGTCACCACTCAGTGACATACCAGTTTGGAGCAATTCGAGTGGTGAGATAACCTGAAGATTCTGGGTTGGTCTTGTCATAAAGAAGTCCACATGGATCAATCAACGCCTCACCGGTCACAAATCCAATTGTACCCTGACCGGATTCATATTGAAAGTTGTCATCCTGCACACCTTCAACCCAGTACAGCCCAACACGGCGTGGAAACCCGTCTGGCTTTTGCCCTCGATATGCTTGTGCAATCAGGTCGTCAAAGCTTGACTTACTGAGGTAGAACCGGATTGAAGCTGGCCAATGTGTCACCGCACTGGAAAGCATCAAGACCAGTGCAGCCGGAAAGACCGCCCATCTTAGTAACGCCGTTCTCCGGCCTGCGAACGACTTGTTTCGAAGAAATGGAACAAGATGAACGAAATACGCTACGGAAAGGCCGAGCACTACCAAGGATGCAAGCCCCACCACAAGGAAGTTAGCCTCTGGAAGCCGACTGTGCTGTTCAAGGATCAATGCCGCAACGCCGGAGGCGAGGGCATGCTCTGGGGCAGATGGACGATGGGTTGGATGAAGCTCGTCCCCAACGCGCATTGATCACCCCCGTAAATATCAGCAAACAGATATTCGACCGCGAAACTGCGGTAACTTTCTTCTGCAGTTTCGCGGTCTCGCATGGATGTGTCAATTCTGGAGCGTCACCCTTGCCAGCCAGCTGCCACGGATCGTCGCTCATGTGTCTTTGCTGCACCCCAAATGGAGTCTGTGCTATGCCGCACTTCCCAAATCAGCCTGGCGTTCCGAAATGGTTTGCCTTGGTAACACCGGGGCCGTCACCCGCAGTTTCACCGGTTTTGAGGTCAGCACCCGGCGGGGCGTCTGCAGGGTGAGTTGCTACCCAGGCTCGGCACACGTGTTTGACGCGTGCGGAGCTTGAACTGTGTTCACTTGTACCAGCGTACGAGCTTCTGAGCGGGCTGAGGGCGTCAGGAGGCGGCGAAATCGGGTCCGCAGGAGTCGCCGTCCACAGAGAATGCTTGCCTGCGATGCTGACTCAACGTGAATTCACCATGCGGGGTGAAGCGGCCCGCCGCTGGAGGCTGCTGTCACAGAACGCTGGTCAGGACGAGGCTCAGGGATGAGGCACGGATTGGACTGCAGACAACTTCAGAACTACGTCCTGGTCCGCAGGGCGAGCAGGTTGTCGGGCGGGACCCTCAAAGCCGTTTCCGACGGCCTCAGGGCTGATTGGGCCTGATGTTGCCGGTGGACGACACACATCACAGACGAAATGTTCGGATATTTCGACTGGGTATCCACCGGCTTCAAAGAAATTGGGGCGGCGACGAGTACACTTCGTGTCGAAGCTAATGCCTGGTTTTCACAAAAAGACCAGTTCGACCGGCACAAGGATATCCGTGTTTATTTTTGTGTGCGTTCAGGTGCGAATCATGCGTCGATCGCGTAAACAGCCTGCCGCACAGCGAGCACCGAAACACGTATTTCATGCCTCCAACGGACTTGGAGATTCGCGCCCTGCTCACTCTTGTTGACGACGATGCGCGACGCGGCTGAGTCAGGTTGTTCGACGTCATCTGGCGGGCACTGAGACGAA
>JBJTPZ010000229.1:0-3618 GCA_046075365.1 Planctomycetaceae bacterium | reverse complement strand
CCCTGTCCTTCGACGAGACCTGTGAACATGGTGATTTTTCGCGGCACCGATGGGATGGAATGACGGATCGTTGCGGTGAGATTTTAGCGGTGGGTTGTGGGCAATGCACGCGAGTCGCTGAAGTTCCCGGATGCGGGCGTCGGGGAGCAGAAAACGGGGTGTTTTAGGGGTGACTGGTGTCCAGCCCGCTCAGATTCCCGGGAATCTGACAGATCGATTTGCCAGCACGAGCCCTTCCTGATAGAGTGCTTCGGGTTGTTTTATCAGGCTATAGCGCAGTCTGGCTAGCGCGCTTGACTGGGGGTCAAGAGGTCGTGGGTTCAAATCCCGCTAGCCCGATTTTTACTAAACCCTTGCTGAATCGACAGTTACGATACCTGACGGCGTTCGTCAGTGCGGCGAAATCTCTTTATCAATCGTGGAAAAAGTTCCACGAAACGGATCAGAGAGGCTTCCGCAATGGCACGCAAGACGAATTCCATCCCCAGTTATCTCAGGCACAGCAGCGGTCAGGCGCGTGTGCGCGTCGACGGCCGGGATATTCTGCTGGGACCGTATGACAGCAAGGAATCCCGGGTTCGGTCTGCCGAGATTGTGGCCCAGGTGGTCAGCGGGCAAGCTGTGGAGACACCCACAGCGAAGAAAAAACAGCCGGGGCAGACTGATTCCCGTCTGACTGTGAATGAACTGGTTGCAGGGTATCTCAGTTGGGCTGACGGGCATTTCGTCAGGAATGGGGCACCGACCAGCGAGATTCACTGCCTGAAGTCCGCTGTGAAACCCCTGGTTGAACTGTTCGGGTTCACTGCATGCGATGCGTTTGGGCCGGTGGCCCTGAAGGCTGTCCGGGAACAGATGGTGCAGTCTGGCTGGTGCCGAAAGACGTGCAGCAAAAATACAGGTCGGGTGAGGTCGATTTTCCGCTGGGGTGTAGAGAATGAGATGGTGGATGTGAGCACACTGCAGCAGCTGCAGGCTGTCGCCAGGGAACTCGAAACGCTCCTGACAACGAACTATTTGCGTGGTGAGTTCCTGTTGATCGGTAACAAGCTCGATGATCGTCTGCCCCATGCACCAGCTCTTCGTCGGCTGCTTGCACAAAAGACCTCGCTTGACCGATTCGGCCGTGAAATTTCGGACGAAGAGTACCAGGCCAGGGATTTTGAACGGGTGGTCGCACTCCGCGCCCGCACGCACGCAGGCGATTACCAAACACCTGTTCGACTTCATGCAGAAGACGGACCCGATGGGCAAAACGCTCGTGTTCTGTGTCGATCAGGAACACGCCCTGGCAATGCGCAAAGTACTCCAGGCATTGCTTTTGGCTGACGCTCAGCGGGCAATGTGAACAGAAGAGCACATTCATTAGCCGCCCTTTTTCAGGCACAAACAACGAAACTTGACGACAGTATCATCCGATGATACTATAGAGGCAACATGGGACCGAAGCACCGACGCACGCTGGAAGCGATTTTTAAGGACCCGGTCAGGTCAAACATCACCTGGCGGGACATCGAGACCATGCTTGCGGCGGCGGGTGCCGAGATCACCGCTGGTTCCGGATCACGAGTGCGGATCGCCTTGAGCGGCGTCCGGGCCGTGTTTCACCGGCCGCACCCCCTTCAGAAGGAAACAGACAAAGGAGCCGTCAGGTCCATGCGGCGGTTCCTGACAGAAGCGGGAGTCACGCCATGATGGAATACAAAGGCTACATCGGCAAAGTCGAGATCGACGAAGAAGCTGGGATCATCCACGGCGAGGTCATCAACACCCGCGACGTCATCACCTTTCAGGGCGACAGCGTTGCCGAGGTTAAGAAGGCATTCCACGAGTCCGTGGATGATTACCTTGAGTTCTGCAAAACACGCGGCGAAACCCCGGACAAGCCGTTTTCCGGGCAGTTCGTTACTCGAATTTCGCCAGACTTGCACCGGCAGGTGAATGTTGCGGCGGTGCTTTGCGGCAAAAGCCTCAACGCGTGGGTCGCCGAGCAGCTTCAGGGAGCAGTTTTGCGGATTGGGGCTGTGAAAGCCGCAACTGCGAAGAAGCTGTCATCCGGGGCATCCAGGCGGAAGACGAGGGTTGCCGTCCGAAAGGCTGCCCCCCGGAAGCGGAAAGACAGCGAACAGCACGCATGACGTGAGCCTAAAGGCTCTTCCGCCTTGTCTTTGTGCTCCTCCAGTCGCCGCATGTGCAGGCAATTACGTGCAGGGCAGCCAAAGCAACTGCCCTGATATGCGAAAACCCCGCGAAAACCAGGGTTTTGCAGCGGAGAGGACAGGGCTCGAACTTTTTCATGTTTTCCCCATGTTTTTTAAGAGTTCGAGAGGTGCCGAAAACGATTCGCTGGATTTGAGCATCACTGGGACCAGGCTCAAAGCATCGACTGCGACTTGACTCAAGGATCGGCCGATGAGACTATTGTGTGACTACTAACCTGTCCAAAAACGAATGATTGAGCTCCCAGGCGATGTCAAAAACGATCCACGCAGTCTTCGAAAATGGAATCTTCCGGCCGGTGGAGCCCGTCGATCTGCCGGACAAGGTTGAAGTTGAGTTTGAGCCACGTGTGGTCGAAAAAAACGGTGGTTGGCCAGATGGCTATTTTGAAGCCACTGCGGGGGCTTTCGCGAATGAACCATTCTCTCGTGCCGATCAAGGAACGTTGCCGCATCGAGGTCATTGGTAATGCAATATTTGCTCGACACGAACGCCTGGATCATCTACTTGAAGAATCCTAACTCAGGCATTCGTGCCAAGCTTGCATCGATCTCCCCACAGCAGGTTGTCACCTGCTCGGTGGTTCTTTCAGAGTTGCTCCATGGTGCCGAGAAATACGGGAACCGACTCCAGCGATTGAATATCATCAAGTCATTGCTCGCACCATTTCCATGTGTGCCCTTCGACGAAGTCGATGCAACCTACTACGCGATTATCCGGCATGACCTTGAACTAAAGGGCCAGGTTATTGGGCCCTATGATCTACAAATTGCCGCAATCTGTGTTCGCTATGGCTTTGTTCTCGTCACAAACAATGTGTCGGAATTTTCAAGAGTCTCAGGATTGACGGTTCAGGACTGGACCTAGGACCCGATCGAGCATCACGAAGGCCGTGGCATTCGTTGCTGCCCGATCTTCCCGGAGCTGCGATCGATACTCGACGAAGCGTTCGAGATCTTCGGCGACAAAAGCGAGTACGTGGTTGCCGCGCCGCAGTATCGCGCTGCCGCCAACACGGCGATGGGCTGGAAGAACTCGAACCTGCGCATCGAAATGACGCGACTGCTGCGCCGCGCCGGCGTCTCCGGTTGGCCACGATTATTCCATTCGATGCGAGCCAGCAGACAAACAGAGCTGCAGCGTGAGTTCCCGCTGCACGTGGTCTGCTCCTGGCCTGGCAACCGCCCAATGGTGTTGAGGTTCTCGGGAACCTGTGAACAGACGGGTGTGGACCCGGGAGGGTGAGGCTTCTGCCGAGCCACCGAACGCTGGTCCGCGCTGTGAGCGATTGCCGGCGAATTTGCGAAGCAGCGGGGATCGGCGCAGTCCTCGCGGCAGGGATGCGGCTCAGCGGGAGCTTCGCTCTCCCGTCAACCCCGGTCAGGGCGGTGGGCAAGT
>JBJTPZ010000228.1:0-16193 GCA_046075365.1 Planctomycetaceae bacterium | reverse complement strand
TTCCCCGATGCCACTCTGGTTAATCAGGACGGTCAGTCTTTCAACTTCCGCGATGATCTTGTGCATGACAAAATCACCTGCTTTGCCATGTTCTATACTCGCTGCACCGGATCCTGCCCCGGCACCATCTCCAAAATGCTGAAGATCCGCGAATCGCTCACCAGTCAGTTCGGTCGTGATCAGATCCATTTCGTCTGTATCACACTGGATCCCGAAAACGATTCGCCCGCCGTTCTGAAACAGTACGCACAGTCCGTCAGCGGCCTCGCAGACCCGGAACTGGCCGACATCCACTTCTGCACCGGAAATCCGGCAGATGTTGAACTCGTCCGCCGCGCCCTCGGAATGTATGACCTTGACCCCGAGGTTGACGGAGATCGCTCTCAGCATGCTGCCATGATCGTTATGGGCAATGACCGCTACAATCGCTGGGCCTCCGCACCCTCAGGTCTGCCGGTCGAGGAAATTCACGAGACCTGCCTCAGAATCGCAGGCACGACCGAACGTCAGCGATTCGGGCTGCGACTGGCTCTGGACAGTGGCTTTAAGGACGATGCACTGGCTGACATGGAAAATGCTCCCAAAGGTTTCGCGATCGCTGCCGCAGCAACCTCCGCCACCGACTCCTGCTGCAGCCAAAAAGATTCCTCCGCCGCGTGCTGTGACAACAAACAGCAGAAAAAGCCTTGCTGCACCGAAACGTCCCGGCCCGCAGACAGCAATCCTGCCGTTGCTCAGTGACATCACAGCCGTTGCTAAAAATCAACACTCTCCCCCGCGAGATGCTGCAGAAATGCAGCATCTCGCTTCATTTCCCAGGTTCCCGTATTTCCGCCTCCGGAAACCCCGATTTGCACTTTGCCTTCCTCCATCCGCAGGGAAGATTAAAGCGTCTTGCAAACTTGTGGAAAGTTCTTCGGCGGTCCTGTCATGCCTCAGTTTCGCTATCTTGCGGTCAACTCCGCCGGTGCTCGCCTGCCGGGCACCGTGCAGGCAGCCAGCCGCGCAGAAGCTCTGCAGGCACTGGCCAGTCGCAACCTCACCCCGCTGACTCTCGCCGAACAACGCTCCCTGCATCTCCGACGACAAAGAATCTCACCCTCAGCCCTCGCGGCCTCCTTCGGACTCCTGTCAGATCAGCTGGAAACCGGCGTTCCACTGCTCCGCGCTTTGCAAGTGCTCTCCCAGCAGTCTGCCGATCAGGTCTTGCGCAGCACCCTCGTGGCCGTCGCAGCCGAGATTGCCGACGGATCATCTCTCGCCACTGCACTGGCCGCTCGACCCGAACTGTTCTCAACCCTCGATGTCAGCATGATTCAGGCCGGTGAAGAAGGCGGATTCCTCGAAGAATCCCTGCGACGCCTGGCCGCTGTTCGTGAACGACAAGAGGAAATTCGCAGCCGGATCATCAGTGCTTCGGCCTATCCGCTGCTGCTCGCTGCCGTTGCCTCAGTCGTCGTCACCGGCATGCTGATCTTTTTCGTCCCGCAGTTCGAACCTCTGTTCGCTTCACTTCGCGAAGCCGGTCGACTGCCGTGGCCCACCACAGCACTGCTGAAACTCAGTGATTTCCTGAAAACCTGGACGCTGCCCATGGTCGCTCTCCTGATCGCTGCGGCCATCACACTGCGATCCCGCGGTCTGCTCAGCAAACTGACTCGCCCGCGCGATCGCCTGCTGATGAACCTGAAGGCCGTTGGACCAGTCGTTCGCTCGGTTGCCATCGCACGCTTTTGCCGAGTCCTGGGCTCACTGCTTCAAAACGGTGTGCCGATGATTCGCTCACTGGCCATCGCCGGACAGGCTGCCGGTAACCAGATCCTCAGGGAATCCATCGCTGCCGCTTCAGACAGTATCTGCTCCGGTCGCAATCTTTCAGGTCCGCTGGCCGCCAGCGGCTGCTTTCCCCCGGATGTCCTTGAAATGCTGTCTGTGGGCGAGCAGTCCAATCGACTGCCGGCAGTCCTGCTGAAGCTTGCAGACAAACTTGAAGCCCGCGCCCAGCAGAAACTCGACGTACTCCTCAGACTGCTGGAACCAGCTCTCATGCTGGTGATGGCGGTTGTTGTCGGCTTTATGGTCATCGCCCTGCTGATGCCTGTCTTCGAAGGAAGTGGGCTCGCCTGAATCTCTCAGCCTCTGTTCGTCATCACGGAAACTGCCATGCACAGTCACTACATCAAACAAACAAGGCTTCGGTCTTCAAACACCGCCCGTAACGGCTTCACGCTGATGGAAGTCCTGCTGGTATTGGGTATCCTCGGAATCATCATGGCCATGGTCGTACCGCGAATCCTTGGTCGCCAGAAAGGGGCCTACGAAGACGTGGCTCGTGCCAGCCTCAGCGGGCTGGCTGACGCCCTCAAACTCTATGCCCTGGATCACGCCGGAGACTTTCCCACTTCAGCCCAGGGACTGCAGGTGCTGATGCGCAGACCCTCGGGCAAAGACCCCGCATGGAAGGGCCCTTACCTCGAAAAAGAACCCCTCGATCCGTGGGGTACCGCAATCGCCTATCGTTTCCCAGGAACTCGCAATCCCGACTCCTTCGATGTCAGTTCGGCCGGCCCCGATCGAATCCACGGCAATCAGGACGATATTGGAAACTGGCAGAAATGAAACAAAGTCGGCAGAACAGCGCTCCGCCTGCAGCAGCCCAGGGCTTCAGCCTGATGGAACTGCTGCTGGTTCTTGCGCTGCTGACAGTGCTGGCTGCCCTGACTGTTCCGGCACTTCACAGCTGGCAGCAAAGACTGACACTCGAGCGAGCAGCTACCGCACTCCAGCACCAGATTACTGAAACTCGGCTCCGCAGTATTCAGTCAGGAGAACGCTGGGTGCTGGTGCTGTCGCTGCCGGAAAAAACCAGCCGCCAGCTGCGCCCCGATCGACCTTTGTATCGTCCGGAAATACTGCAGCTTCCAAAGACAATCAGCCTGAAAGCCGAGCCTGAAAAAGGCCAGCCCACAACTGATGCTCAGATGATCCGACTGATGTTTCGCCCGGATGGAACCTGCTCGGCCACATCCCTGCTTCTCAACGATACCCGCGGCAATTCCCTGTCACTGTCAATCGACCGCCTGACAGGTTCTGTCCGCATCACTGCTCCAAAACCAGGTAAAGTCTGACATTCGCATCTTGCCAGTTATTCAGGAATCGTATTATGACCCAACCTGGCCTCCTGAAAATGCTCCGCACAGACCGAAGCAAGGGTGCCGCCGGCACTTTCACAGTCGCAGACTGGACAACCTCCGGCATCGTCTTTTCCGTCGTGCAGCGTAGTGATGAAAAAAATCATTTGCTGCAGTCCCATTTTGAGCCGTGGCCCGCGGAGTTCGACCCGTTTGCTTCGGCTCAGGACACTGCCGCTTTTCTGCGTAGTCTGCAGCAGCAACATGACTGGATTGGTCGACCTGCCGCTATCTCGATCCCGCGTCAGCTCGCCGCGCTTCGACTTCTGCAGGTTCCCACAGCGGCTGCCGCAGACCTTGCCAGTACCATCGCGCTGCAGCTGGAAACTCGACAGCAGTCCGCTGAACCCCAGTCGTGGGATTTTCTGCCGCATCCTGACAACGACACCGAAACACTGCATGTCACAGTGCTCCTCATTCCCGCTCGCATCACCACGATCATCGCCGAAATCGCTACACTGGCAGGCTGGAAAAAGCCGCTGCTGACCCCGGCAGACCTGTTTGTCGGCGGAACCTCAATGGCACCCACAGAATTCCGCATCTCGCTGCAGATGAACCGCTCCAAACTGGAAGTTGTTGTTTTCCGAGGCGGGTTGCCGGCTGCATCAATGGCCACCGGAACTCACTTCGCCCGAGATACAGACAGCCTCGGATCCATTGCTCTGTCACTGATGCAGCGTGTCGTCGAAACACTGCCGGAAGCCTGGCGCTGCGGCAGCGGCGAGATTCCACTCGCAGTGTCCGGCTCACACGCAGGTCCACTGGCAGAACTCCTGCAGTCTCACGGCGTAACCGTGCTGCCAGGACCATTCGATGAACGCAGCCCGCGAGCCTTCGCACTCGTCGAATCCCTTCTGCAGCCAAAGTCTCACTGCAATCTGCAAAAATCTCGGTCTGCACCTCCCGCTTTCACCGCCCGACATCGCGGCAGTATCCGCATTGCCGCAGCCGCCGCCGCGTTGCTGGTCACCGGAACATGGCTGCTGCTAAGCCGCAGTAATGAACTGTACGGACAGCTGGCACAACAGCAGGACCGACTGCGCGCACAGCAAGAACTCATCAGCCGCGGCCAGCCCGCCCTGCAGCAATTCGAACGCCTGACAAACTGGAACCAGCAGTCTCTTAATGCAGCCGCCGAAATTCGCAACGTGGCTTTGATGATACCAGCTCGCAACCAAATGCTGCTGACACGCCTGCAGCTTGAGAATATTTCCGATGCCTCCGAACGAGTGCTGCGGGTGGAAGGACTGGCCAGCGACCCACAGGCCGTCCAGCAACTCAACACCGCCATACTCGCCGATCAAAGCCACTATGCGCTGCACCCCAGCGGTATTGGACCGGCCCCCGCCGGAAGTCTCCTGCCAATCCAGTTCACTATCGAATCTCAGATCCTGCAGACACAGCCTGACGAAAACGCTGATGACACAACCGCTGACTCATCAGCCGAACAGGAGCAATGACATGCTGAACTCACCCCGCGAAAGAAACCTCGCAATCATTGCCGCGATCTGCCTGCTTTCAGCCCTCGGCTGGGAATCCTGCAGCGCACTGCTGCTGCAACCCCTCAACGGACTCGAGCAGGAACTGCAGGCTGCCACAAAAGCCGTTGAAAACAGCAGCTTCGAAGAACTGCGAATCATGCACGCCGTCAGACAACTGCGACAGCTGCGTTCCAGCAGCCTGCCGGCTGACCCCGGCAAGGCCGCAGCCGTCTATCAGGCATGGCTGATCCAGCAGCTGGAAGCCGCTGGACTGCAGACTCCGTCAGTCAGCCCCGTTCAGGCTATTCCCGATGAGGCTCTGGGACACCGCCTGCCATTCTCTGTCGAGTGCACAGGAACAGCAGCCTCCATCGCTGACTTCATTGATCGGTTTTCCAGCACGCCATTGCTGCACCGCATGACCAGCCTGCAAGTCACCAGCATCAGCATGGGCGTTGATGACTCACTGCAGATGGCCATCAGCATCGAAGCCATCGCACTGCCCGATGCTCCCGCAATCGACAGCATCCCGGAAAACACCGAACCTTCCGACCCGACTGCCACACTGCTGGCAGCACTCAGCGACAATAATATCTTCACCGGACAAATAGCCGAGATTGTTCCTGATCCACCGATTGTCACCGAGCCCGCCATTCCCGTCGAACCCGTTGCCAGCACTGAAATTCCCGACCCCGAAATGCCCGCCCCCGCAGAAACCGCACCGACCCGGCAACCTCGCAGCCTGACCGCCGCAGAAGCCTGTCGCTTCACCGGCTCAATTCTCAGTGGCAAACAAAGACGTGCCTGGTTCGTCGATCTGCGAACCGGAGATATCTATTGGGCAGGACGCAACCAGTTGCTGGCAATTCCCGATCTGCCACTGAAAATTCTTGCCGTCAGCCAGGATACAGTCGTCGTGGAATATTGTGCCGACCCCAAAATTATTCCACTCGGTGACTCCATCGTCACGCCGTCTGTACTGCCCGACGACCTTGCAGCACTGGCACAGCCACCTGCACCGCGCTCTTCGCGAAGTTCTCAAAGACAAACTGAAAATACAGAACTGCAGCCTGATACAGGCAGCTATGACTTCACACCAGCCCCGGATCAGTTTTCGACTCCCGCTGCTGGTCCTGACAGTCAACGTTCTGCACGATCGGCCACAGGCGGTGCATCGGCAGAACGCCCTGTCCCCGCGGCATTGCCCCGTCCTTCCACTTCGGTACTTAAATAATTGTCCACAGGAATTTCAGCCCTGTCCGCTCCAGCTGCTTTCCATCCCTGGCACTCACGAAGACACTGCATCACAGACCAGCCCGGAATGTGCTGCAAAACCAGCCAGGATTTGCTGTGGAGTGCCAGTCATGTCCGTCCAGTCGGAATCCAGCTCACAACCAACCGCCACCGCTGACGCACCAACCATCACGTTCCGTGTCACCGGAATGACCTGTGCCGGCTGTGCTGCCGGCCTCCAGAAAACCCTCGCTGCCGACGCGCAGATTGAAATCGCAACTGTCAGCATCGTCTCCGGCCTCGCTCGCGTCCGTACCCGACTGTCAGCTGCCGAAGTCATTGAACGTATTCAGCAGCGCGGCTTCGATGCCGCTTTGCAACTTAACAGCCAGCCAGCCTCGGCCATTGAACAGCAGCAGCGCTCTGCCGAAAGACTTTGGAAACGCCGGGCTGTCGCAGGACTGTCCCTCTGGGTGCCTCTGGAACTGCTCCACTGGTCTGCCACCGCACTGCACTGGCATCCGCAATGGATGTCGCTGCTGATGGCAGCGGGATCCGGACTGGTCCTGCTGGTCGCCGGTCCGGGCTTCCTGAAATCCGCGTGGCAGGCTCTGCTCAATCGCACCGCCAATATGGATACTCTTATTGCACTGGGAGCGGGCACGGCCTGGCTTTCGTCCGCACTGATCCTCGGCCTGAATCTGCCTCAGCCCACCTGGTTCAGCGAAGCCGCCGGTCTGCTGGCTATTGTCAGTCTCGGACACTGGCTCGAAGCCACTGTCACCAGCCATGCTGGCTCTGCCGTCCGTGATCTGCTCAGCATGCAGCCTGAAACTGTCACTGCAGTTTCAGCCGACGGTACAGAAAACACAGTACCACTGGCTGCAGTAATGCCAGGCCAGAGAATCCGTATTCGCCCAGGCGATCGCGTTCCGGTCGATGGCACAATTCTGGAAGGCCTGTCAGATCTGGATGAATCAATTATCACCGGCGAATCATTGCCCGTACTGCGACGCCCCGGTGAATCCGTTGTCGCCGGTGCCGTTAACTCCACAGGACAACTGCTGATCGCTGCGACTGTGCCCGGCACGGAAACAACGATTTCCCGCATTGCCCAGCTTGTCGAGCAGGCACAATCCGGACGAGCACCAATTCAGCGACTGGCAGACCTGACAGCCGGCATTTTTGTCCCGGCAGTACTGATCATTGCTCTGCTTACATTGATCGCCTGGATACTTGCCGGCGACCTTGCCGGCGGACTTGCTGCTGCCGTCTCAGTGCTGATCATCTCCTGCCCCTGCGCACTGGGCCTCGCTACTCCCATCGCCATCATGGCCGGTACCGGAGCCGCCAGTCGCCGCGGAATTCTGATCCGCTCCGCAGAATCACTGGAACGAGCCGGCAGGACCAGCGACGTCATTTTCGACAAGACCGGAACGCTGACTGTCGGCCGTCCCGAACTGATCCGGCTGCAGGTACTGCCGGGGTTCGAACAACAGAATGTACTCAGCATGGCGGCCGCCGTGGAAGTTCTCAGCGAACATCCCGCAGCCCATGCAGTGGTGCAGGCCGCACGCAGACAGGGCCTGACATGGTCCCCGGCAGCCCACTTTCAGGCCATTCCCGGAATTGGCGCTGAAGGTCGCGTCAATGGAGTCTCTGTTCGTATCGAGCGCGATGCACAGGCCTCTGCACGGGTCCTGATAAATGGTATTTCAGCCGCCCTCATTGAACTGCAGGATACACTGCGGCCCGATGCTGCGGCTGCTGTAGCAGCGCTGCAGGAAATGGGAATTCGTGTTCAGATGCTCTCGGGTGACAGACCCGGTTCCGCTGCAGCAATCGCTGCAGCCGCCGGAATCCAAAAGACAGACGTGACGGCCGATGCGACCCCTGAGCAAAAACTCGGAATCCTCCGCAACAGCCCGCCTTATACCGTCATGGCGGGTGATGGCCTGAACGATGCCGCCGCTCTGACAGCCGCTCCCGTTGGAATTGCAATTGCCTGCGGTACCGGAGCTGCGCTGCAGGCCGCTTCAGTCGTCGTGCCAGGCAATCGACTGCTGGCAATTCCAGATTTCCTGCAAATTTCCCGCGAGACACTCTCTGTTATTCGACAGAATCTGTTTCTGGCCTTCTTTTACAACGGCCTTGCCATTCCACTGGCTGCTCTGGGAATTCTGGGCCAGCGAGGCCCCCTGATTGCTGCCGTCGCGATGGCACTCAGCGACCTCGCTGTTGTCGGAAATGCCCTCCGACTGAAACGGCGACTGGACAAACGACCTATGCGCTGAACGCTTCTTGCAGCATCTGCAGGCTTCGCGGAATCGCTGTCCTTGGATCGTCCTTGCCCTCAAACTCCAAAGAGACATATCCGCCAAATCGATGCCGCTGCAGCATCGCTGCAATCCGCCGATAATCCAGGTCCAGCGAATACCACAGCCCGCCTCCGTAGTAGGTCTTGGCCTGCACCAGCACCGCATCATCAGCCATCAGCTCCAGCCGATCATAGGGATCCTCCAAAAAATTGCCCGTATCCAGCGTGGTCTTCAGCCAGGGTGAATTGATCGCTTTGACAATCTTCATGACGCCTTCCGGAGTCCGCCCCAGCCCCCAGTGATTCTCCAGCCCCAGTGTGACGCCACAGCGTTCCGCCGCCGCAAGACACTGCGTCAGCCCTTCAATGACCCAGTCAAAACCCTGCTGTTCCGTGTAGCCAGGCAGCACCGGCTCAATTCCTCGATTCTTCATCAGTTCATCAAAACTTCCACTGGTTCCCCAGCGGCCCGTATTGACACGCATGGTCGGAATTCCCATGGCATATGACAGCTCAATACAGTGAATCGTATGCTCGGTGTTTTTCCGCCGCGTCTCCGCATCCGGAGAAACCCAGCCCTGATGCGTGGAAAAACCGCACAGGTCCAGACCGTTGATAAAAGCCCGCTGTTTGATTTTTTGCAGTGTGGCATTGCTTTCATCTGTCATCTGCCTGTGCAGGATCTCGACGCCGTCAAAACCCCACTCGGCTGCCAGATCCAGACAAAGAAAAATGTCTCGCAGGTCTTCTCGATTGAACTGCCAGAACGAGTAGGTGGACACAGCAAATCGTGTCCGTTTTGTGCTGGCGGGGGCAACCGTGCCGCCGACGGCGACCGGCGGAACCAGCCCCGAAGTACACCCGACTGCCAGCGCATTTGCCAGCACAGCGCGGCGGGTGCGGAACACGGCGGGATCAACGATCGAGGCGGGCAAGGTCATGGCAGATTCCTGCTCTGGAATGTTGCAAAAGTCTCGTGCCGAAGAATAGCAGCCGGAAGCCGGACTGAAAATCCACGTCACCGGTCCGATCAGCCTGTCAGATCGCCGGACGCCGATTTTTCCGCAGCTTTGGGCGAATTCCAGCGGGTGTGCAGGGTTCCCCCTGAGAATCACACGCACCGTTCTTTGTCATTCCGGGCCCCTCAGCGTACAATCCGGGTTGATTCGCGCCGCAAGCCGGGAAGACATGCAGCGCCTGGTCCTGTCCTCCGCCGCTAAACTCCGAATTCAACCATTTATGGCCAAAAAATCCTCAAAAAAGAAGACTGCCGCTGCCGGCTCTGAGGATTGGCTCGAGCAGCGGACACAGGAAATCGGCGGACAGCTGTTCGCCGAGGTCAGTCGGCATTCCACCTCGGTGTTTCAGGCCCGCTGGTGGGAAGATCGCCTGCTGAACTGGGCCATGGGCGACGAAGCGGTGAAACTGCAAATGTTTCGCTTTGTCGACGTCCTGCCAATGCTCCGCGATCACATCTCCATCGCACGGCATCTCGAAGAATACTTCGAAGAAGTGCGGGATCGACTGCCGTGGGCCATGCGGCTGGGACTCGATCTCTCCTCCGGAAACACAATTCTCAGCCGAGCCCTCGCCTACAACGCCCGCATCAACGCGGCCCGCATGGCACGCCGCTTTATCGCCGGCAGCAATGTCCCGGAATTGCTCCGCTGTGTACGCGGCATGAGAACCTCCGGCAAGGCTTTTACGCTGGACCTGCTGGGCGAAGCCACAATCAGCAATGCAGACGCTGATCGCTATCAGCAGTCGTATCTGCAACTGATCGAAGGCATGTCGGCTGAGGTCAGTTCATGGCCTGATGATCCGCAAATCGACTGCGACGAACACGGCCATATCCCGCGTCTTAACGTCAGCCTGAAACTGTCGGCTCTGGACAGCCAGTTTGCCCCCGTCGATGCTGAAGGTTCATTTCGTCGAGTGTCTGCTCGACTGCGACCGATCCTGCGCGCCGCCCGGCAACACCACGCCTTCGTGCACTTCGACATGGAGCAGAACGATTACCGACTGCTCACACGCGACATCTTTCAGCGAGTGCTGATGGAGCCCGAGTTTCGTGATTTTGCCGACTGCGGGATCGTCGTACAGGCCTACCTGCAGTCTGCCGACGACGATCTGCAAAACCTGCTCGACTGGACACGCAACCGCGGCACGCCCATCACTGTCCGGCTGGTTAAAGGCGCCTACTGGGACTTCGAAAATATAGTCGCCAGGTACCGCGGCTGGCCAGTGCCGGTGTTTCGCCGCAAATGGCAGTCGGATGACTGCTTCGAAAGACTCACGGCCGTACTGCTGCACAATCGGCAATGGCTGCGACCGGCTCTGGCCAGCCACAATCTCCGCAGCCTCGCTCACGGACTGGCTCTGGCAGAACAATTGCAGGTCCCGCCGCAGGCACTCGAAATTCAAATGCTCTACGGCATGTGTGACCAGCAGGCCCAGCTGTTCCAAAAACGCGGGCATCGCGTCCGCATCTATACCCCCTTCGGAGAACTCATTCCGGGGATGGCTTATCTGGTCCGCAGGCTGCTTGAAAACACATCCAACGAATCTTTTCTACGCCAGAGTTTCACCGAGAG
Source organism: Planctomycetaceae bacterium (assembly GCA_046075365.1). Taxonomy (GTDB): domain Bacteria; phylum Planctomycetota; class Planctomycetia; order Planctomycetales; family Planctomycetaceae; genus SXXK01. The sequence continues at coordinate 5,377 of JBJTPZ010000228.1, read as the reverse complement.
TATTTCCGTCGAGAGCCTGCTCATGAAGCCATCCAGCCACGCCGCAGCCGAACCTCCTGTTGTCGATCCGCCCCAGACCGGATTCGCCAACGAACCGCTCAGCGACTTCTCCAGACCGGAAATCCGCGAAGCGATGCAAGAGGCTTTATCGTGGGTCCGCGATCACCTGGGCGCAACCTACCCCCTCGTCATCGATGGAAAACTGTGTGACACCCGCGCCACTCTGATTTCTCGCAACCCCTCCAAAACCTCCGAAATCATCGGCAAAGTCTCCTCCGCCAGCCAGGACCAGACCACGGAAGCCATCGCTGCGGCACGCCGCGCATTTGAACCCTGGTCACGTGTGCCGGTACAGTCGCGAGTGGAATACGCGGGCCTGATTGCCGCGGAAATGCGCGAACGAAGGTTTGAACTGGCGGCCTGGATCATACTGGAAACCGGCAAACCATGGCAGGAAGCAGACGCAGACGTCGCGGAGGCCATCGACTTCTGCAACTACTACGCACACGAGGCACAGCGGCTTGCAGAGCCTCGTCGCTGCGATTTCCCCGGTGAAGAAAACAGCTGCATCTACCGCCCCCGCGGTGTTTGTGCCGTCATCTCACCCTGGAATTTTCCACTGGCCATCCTGACCGGAATGACGCTGGCGGCGATCGTCACCGGCAACACCGTGATCATGAAACCGGCCGAACAGTCGTCCGTCGTTGCTGCCAAACTTATGGAAATTGTCCGCAACTGCGGCATCCCGGCCGGGGTTGTCAACTTCCTGCCCGGAATCGGTGAAGACATTGGACCCGTACTGACAAGACACCCTGACGTGGACCTCGTGGCCTTCACAGGTTCTCAGTCTGTCGGACTGGAAATCAACCACGCTGCCGCCGAAACACTCGCCGGACAGCGAAACGTTCGCCGTGTCATTGCGGAAATGGGCGGCAAAAATGCCATCATCATCGACGACGATGCTGACCTCGATGAAGCTGTCGCAGGCGTCGTTCGCAGCGCCTTCGGATACTCCGGACAAAAATGTTCCGCCTGTTCCCGAGTGATTGTGCTGGAATCCGTTTATGAACCCTTCCTGAAGCGACTGACCGAAGCTGTCAAAAGTCTGCAGATTGGACCTGCAGAAGACCCCGGCACTCGCATCGGTCCTGTCATTGACAACGAATCACGCGATCGACTGCTTGAGTTCATCCGCAAGATAGATCCCGAGCACGGTGGCCAGCTGGTACTGGCTGTGGATCCAGGAACTCTTAGCCGCCAGGGCAGCTTCATCGGACCGCACATCTTCACAAATGTTGACCCGGCCACTCCCCTGGCACAGCAGGAACTGTTCGGCCCGATTCTGGCAATCATTCGAGTTCGCACACTCGACGACGCGATCACTGTGGCCAATAGTACCCGCTACGCCCTGACGGCCGGTGTCTACAGCCGCAGCCCGGTCACACTGCGACGGGTTCGAACAGAACTGCAGGCGGGGAACCTGTACATCAACCGCGAAATCACCGGGGCACTCGTGCAGCGACATCCCTTCGGCGGCTACCGCATGTCGGGCATCGGCAGCAAAGCCGGTGGCCCGGATTACCTGCTCCAGTTTGTAATTCCGGTGAGTATCTCCGAGAATACAATGCGGCGAGGATTTGCGCCAACAACAGAAAATCACAGCTGACGGTCCACGTACAATACGCACGATCAATGCTCAGTCTTGCAGGCCTGAATCCTTCGCAGCGCGAAGCCGTCACCACACTGCAGGGACCACTGCTGGTCCTCGCTGGTGCTGGTACCGGTAAAACTCGCGTGATCACCTTTCGCATGGCGAATCTGATCGCTCATGGCATCAGACCCGACCGCATTCTGTCAGTCACATTCACAAATAAAGCAGCCCGCGAAATGCGCGAACGGGCTCTCCAGCTGATCGGAAAAAAAGTCTCACTGCGCCCCGAAGTCTCGACATTCCATGCCTGGTGCGTACGAGTTCTCCGGGAAGAAATCGATCGACTTGGATACCCGAAAAAATTCGCCATCTATGACCGCAGTGATCAGGAGTCAGCAGCGCGTACTGCACTCCGTGATATCCGCATCGGTGATGCTGCCTTCAAGCCCTCAGACCTGATCAACCGCATCAGCCGCTGGAAAATGCTGGGGATCGAAGACTCAGAAGCGTCAAGCCACACCGAGTCCCCCCATGATACGCTGGCCGCAATGGCTTATCGAAAATATCAGAAACTGCTGCGAGCCTCCGGGGCCGTCGACTTCGATGACCTGCTCCTGCTCACCGTTAAACTGCTCACCGAACACCCCGCCGCACTGCAGAAATTCCAGTCCCGCTATGACCACGTGCAGATTGATGAATACCAGGACACCAACGGAGTCCAGTTTCGACTGATCGAAATGCTTGTCAGACCGCATCGTAACCTGTGTGTCGTGGGTGATGATGATCAGTCAATCTACGGCTGGCGCGGCGCTGAAGTGGAACACATCATCAATTTCGGTCGACACTTCCCCGGTACCAAAACTGTTCGACTTGAAAACAACTATCGCTGCACCGCTGACATTCTTGGCTGTGCAAACCGACTGGTGCGGCACAATCGACAGCGACACGAGAAAACCCTGATTGCACATAAACAGTCTGCGTCCGGAGTCCGAATGCAGGTCTTTGATGACGAAACGGCAGAAGCTGAAAATGTCGTCCAGGAAATCTCTTACCTCGTTCAGGAACTCGGCATCAGGCCAAAACAAATTGCCATCCTCTTTCGCACAAATGAACAGCCTCGCGTCTTTGAACAGGAACTGCGACGCAAAAAAGTCCCCTACCTCCTCGTCGGCGGACAGTCATTCTTCGATCGCCGCGAAATTCGGGACCTCATGGCTTACCTCAAAGCTATCGACAATCCGCGTGATGAAGTCAGCCTGCTCCGCATCATCAACACGCCCGCACGCGGTATCGGTGAATCCTCAACCGAAAAAATCATCCAGACGGCAGTCAAAACCGGCACCAGCTTCTGGGATGTCTCAGAACAACTCGCCGGAACAGGCACCGTTGCCGCAAAAGCCGGGGCAGCACTGCGAGATTTCCGCAGCCTGCTCACCCGCTACAGTGCTGCCATGCACGAACGTCCCGCCGAGCTCGCGACACTCGCTCGCTCGCTGCTGCAGGAAATCAACTACGAAAGCGAAATTGACAAACAGTACAAGGAAGAAACGCAGCGAGAAGTTCGCAGGAACATCCTTGAAGAATTTGTCAGCTCAATCGGATTGTACGTAGAGAAGAATCAACAACCCACGCTCAGCGGGTTCCTCGAAAGCATGGCCCTCCTCGACCGCGAAGAAGAATCCGATCGCGGCGAAGAAAAACAGCAGGATGCCGTACGACTGATGACGCTGCATTCAGCCAAAGGACTGGAATTCCCCAGAGTCTACCTGGTCGGTATGGAAGAAGGCTTTCTCCCGCACAAACGCAGCATTGAAGAAGACACCGAAAAGGCAATCGCCGAGGAACGGCGACTGGCCTATGTCGGAATCACACGCGCTATGGATCATCTCACGCTCACCCGCAGCAAAACTCGCATGAAATGGGGTCGCCGTCGCGACTCAATGCCGTCACGATTCCTCTTTGAAATGCAGGAAGATCCAGGCCAGCCGCTGCAGGAAGAACACATCAGCAAAGAAAACGCTGATGAACACACCACCTCAACCACCGCACCGTTTCAGGCCGCCACACCCCGACAACAACAGACAATCATCAGCCAGCCGCCCGATGAATTTGAACAGCCCCCCTTCTGAATGTCAGGCCGATACACAGGACAATCATCAGAATTACCACCAGACTGACGGATGGCGGAACAGGCATGAACCCTGACAACAGCATCTTGACTCCCGCAAAACCCAGCAACGCTGCCAGACCATAATGCAGGTTGCGGCAATGATCCAGCAGACCGGCTATCGCAAAATACAGCGAACGCAGTCCGAGGATGGCAAATGCATTCGATGTAAACACAACAAACGGATCCCGCGATACCGACAACACCACCGGAATTGAATCAATCGCGAAGACCAGATCCGACCATTCCGCCATCAGCAACGCCCACAGCAGCGGAGTCGCCAGCAGCCTGCCGGAACTCCGCACAAAAAAACTGTCACCACTTAGTTCGCACGACGACGGCACCCAGCCCTGCAGCCGGCGAATCAGCCACGGAACTCGCAAAACCTGCACACTACCTCCAGACCTCATCATGCCCACCGCGGCAATAATCAGCTGGATTCCAAAGACATACACCAGCCAGTGCACCTTCTCAAGCAGTTCGAGACCCGCCAGGATCATCACGAATCGCATCAGCAGCGCGCCAAACACACCCCAGAACAACACTCGGTGCTGCAGCTCTCGAGGCACCTGCAGTGACTGAAAAATCAATGTAAACACAAAAACGTTGTCAATGCTGAGCGATTTTTCAATCAGCCACGCGGCCATGAACTCAGTCGCGGTACGACCACCCGCCCACACCAATAAACCTCCGGAAAACACCAGCGCCAAGGCTGCCCATACAAGGCTCCAAAGCACCGCTTCCCGAAAACCAGGTGTACGCGGCTTCCGATGCCAGATACCCAAATCGGCAGAGAGCATAATCAGCAGGAATGCAGCAAAAAAAAACCACGCCCAGCCCGTGATCATGCAGCACCACCCCTTCAGGTATTTCAAAAAATCCGGTCGACAGGACACCATTCACTGTCGACCGGGCCCCCGCCCTCAGCGACCTCGAACTGATGCAACGGCAGCATTGCCGTCGCGGCGACCGGAACGCTGACGCATCAAACGTCGTGCCAGATTGCGACTGCCACGAGCCGCACAGTCCGCAGCTGCAACTTCCAGCGTTTCACCCTCTGCCGAAACCAGCAGATCACGGCAGCCAGCCACCATCACATTCAGACGACACTGCAGCCCAATCCCTCCACGCGGACCATTCAAATCCGCAAAACTCACCACTATCCGTCGGATCCGCTCCTCAAACCGGTTGAACGCAAACAGCAAACGCCGCTCGACGAATTCCCGCTGAACCGAATTGAGTCGCACACCGTCCTCAACAATCTGAATTCGCATCGCCGACACCTTTCATAAACCAGTCGTATTCACTCCGATACACAACAGCCAAAAATCACCAGTGCTTCAGTCCACATCATCCGCTCGCAGCATTCCAGAACGACAATGGTCGGCTGTCGCACAGCGACTGCGACCACCCTCCCGTAATGTCAGCATCAGCAGTTCCATCCGCTGAGCTCCCCGAGTCGACGTGGCGGCCTCAAGTGCACGCCGACGATATGACAGCTTCTGCAGCAATGGCTCAGCTGCCACACTCAACTCATCCGCAAACGGCACACCCCTCAG
>JBJTPZ010000227.1:0-1852 GCA_046075365.1 Planctomycetaceae bacterium | reverse complement strand
CGTTTACACGCCGCGTTGCGGTAACCAGCGGTATTGCCAAGACCCGCAGTGTCGGCAGGAGGTTCGCCGCTGGCAGGGTGCTGCAGCGAAAGGTCGCGCGACTCCGAAAATCGCTGCTGAAGCTCCAGCCACCTTTGCCGGCAGAGCACCACGGCGAGGCTATGCTCATTCAGGGCAGCAGCTTCCGTACGAAAGGCGAGTCCCCGACGAGTAGTCACTTCCGCGTCATCAGTTTGCTCGGACAGCCCTGGCAGCGTCCGCGTGTGCCGTCAGGCATTCGCCGGAGACCCTGCTTGCCCTTTGCAGCCGCATCAGCCTGTCCGATGTGCATTCGAAGCTTCCAGCGGCAAGCGGTGGAGTCTCACCGTGGTCACCGTACTGCTGTTGCCAGCACGGCTGTAGACCGGCGTCACCCACGACGCTCCGACAGTTTCCGTGATATCAGTGAATTCATTGACCGTGTTCGATGTCCGCGACTGGTTCAGGGTCCACGTTCCAGCCCCGGTGTTGTCCTCCCGGAAGTTGCTCCAGTTGCCCGTTTCGTCCAGGCCCCAGCACTGAGCAAACTGCTTGTTGCTGAGCGTGGAGCCGCCGGATCCCAGTTCACCGCGTGTCATGTCCTTCAGGCGAACGATGCAGGTGCAGAGCCCGGTGCCAGAAACTCCCGAAAGTCTCGCCCACACCAGAGACACCCCGGATCCGGGTTATATGGGGCATCCGGCTCGCAAGGGCATTTTCCGGTGACTGAAATCGACCTGCGGGTTATGTGGGGGGAGACAGGTCGGCCGGGGCAGACGGTTCAAGAGACGCCGTTTTCAGAAGTTGGTCGAGAGCTGGCCTGCCGCTTTCAGTTTCCCCCCGTTTCAACCGTCCAGTCGGCACACAGCAATTCTGCCTGCTCAAGCACCGTCCGGACTGCCGCGTCCTGCAGGTCCGGTGGATAGCCCCACTTGGTCAAAAAGCGTTTTACAATCACGCGGATCCGGGCGCGGGCAGTGCGTCGTAAAAGGCAATCTCGTCGTCCAGAAATGCGAGATCATCACGAATCGCAGTGGCCGTGTGCATGTGTGGCGGGCGGGGGTGTTATGGGACAAATGGGACAAATGGGACGCATGGGACGTATGGTTTTCTGTGTTCGGTTTTCTGTGTTCGGTTTTCGGTGTTCGGGGTTTCGCACATCTGCAACCGCTCTGCACATTGGTCCCATGAGTCCCATTTGTCCCATCTGCCACACGCGCACCCAACACCACTCAGCCATGGCCACCACCGCGATGCCTGTCCCGGGCATCCAGGCGTGCGCGTGTCATGCGTTCCCGCAGGCCACCCTGCTCAAGGAAATCCTGTTCCTGACGCCGCAGCTGCTGGTCCAGCAGATAATTCGTCTGATGAATCAGGCAGATCAGAATGTTGGCCACCACCTCCGCCGGACGCGTGTCAAAGAATTCGCGAAAGGCTTCATAATCCACCCCTTCACGAGCCCCCAGCTGACGCACAAACAACGCCTCCTCACTGTTGCGGTCCCACTGCGCCGCGTTGTTCACTCGCAGGTAGTCCCGATAATCCTCGAGCAACTCCTCAAGACTGGCCCTCGCAACACTGGTCAGCTTGATTTCCGTTTCTCGCGAAGTGCCGCTCGCCTGACTGCCTCCAAGAATGTTCTGCTTGCCGGATCGCGCCGCCTGCACCATCTGATCGTGCGTGCGACTGCGAATGTCCACAAAACGGCCGCAAAATCGCGCGGTCCCATCATAAATAATCCGTGCCTTGCGGAACGTCAGCAAGTCTTCATAGCCGCCATGTGCCGGAATAAAACCGGGATTGCGTGACCCCGGCTGTCGCTGCCGACCCCTAC
>JBJTPZ010000226.1:0-3878 GCA_046075365.1 Planctomycetaceae bacterium | reverse complement strand
CTGTAGGTGCTTTCGAAGTTGTGAACGGCAAGGCCGATCTGCTTCAGGTTGTTTTTGCACTGTGTGCGGCGGGCAGCTTCGCGAGCCTGCTGGACAGCGGGCAGCAGCAGCGAAACCAGAATGGCAATGATGGCGATAACCACCAGCAGCTCGATCAGAGTGAACCCCTGCCGCGAGCCGGGGCAGCTTTGCGGCTGTGTACGACGATTCTTCACGGAACACCTTCCTTCAACAGGCAAAAAAGAAGCCGGAGCTGATGATGCCTCGGAGCACCGCACTTGATGCGGCCCTGCACGGAATGGTGCCGAGGAGCAAGCTGGCAGGTACGGATTCCGATGTGCAGCGACCTCAGAAACACTCCGCACCTGCGAACATCATCCAGCTGCCGATGAAGAACGTTTGAAGGAGTTGTGAAATATGTGTTCACGGGATCATGTGAGAACGCGGGTTCCGGTGATCGTCGGATCAGGATCGCTGTTGACTGTTAAAATCCGGTGAATAGTGAGCAGGAAAGACGGGCAGCGACCGGGGCCGGATCAGTGGTCAGTGATCATTGATTAGTGAGGCGAGCCGCGGACGGGAGTCCGCGGGTGTGCGTTTTTCTGCAATGCTGGCGGCGACGGCATCCGTGCTGGCCAAGTGCGGGCGGTTTCACGGTGGTGTGTCCCCGATCGAAAGTGGTGTGTCCCCCATCACGCCCGCCCCCATTATCCGTTGGCATACGTGTTTTGCAGACGGTAGGTCTCACGCGAAGCCGCGAAGGGAAACGCAAAGGTCAGAGGTCAGCGGGCGGTTTTCGAGTACGAGTACCGTTTCACTGAGTACGAGTATGAGGGGTTGTTTTTTGGGGGGGTGTTTCTTGCGTTTTTCGTGCTCGTACTCAGTCCGCCATGGCGGACGGTACTCGTACTCGTACTCGATTTAATTCGAACTGCGGGAGTTTCCTTGCCGGCGGTTGTCCGGGTGGGGGGAATGACAGGGTTTGCCAGACAGTGATCCGTGAGGCGAGCCGCGGACGGGAGTCCGCGGGTGGGCGTGCCGGTTGCACCGATTACTGATTACTGAAATCTGACGGTGATATTGCAATCCGAGTAAGTTGTTTAGTGCAGAGTTGCCAGCCAGGCCAGCAGGTCGGCCAGCTGTTCGGGGGTCAGATTTCCGACGACGCCAGCAGGCATCACGGAAATTTCCTGTCGCACTCGGTCTTCAATATCATCCTGAATCAGATCACGGGCGATGCCTGTGGTGTCTCGGAGTGTTACGGTTTCGGCGCTTTCGAGCACGATGAAGCCGGTGTGTACCTGACCACTTTCCATGGCGATGGCCCAGGTGTCGAAGCCCTGAGCGATGCGGCGGCTGGGCTGCACGATGGATTCGATCAGTTCTTCACGTTTGTAGCGTTTGCTGATATCGACGAGATGCGGGCCACGGGGCTGCTGGCCATTGGCGAAGGAGTGGCAGTTGATGCAGGCCTGCTGGCGGAACAGCAGGCCGCCTTTTTCTGCATTTCCTGCACCGGCTGCCATGGTGCGTGCGAGCACCTGTTCCCAGGGGAGGTTGGCAATCAGGTTTGGATTGGCCGGGTCAGCTTTGGGCAGTTCGATGGGCCGGTCTTCGGCCATGGCCGCAGTCTGCTCAGAGACTCCTTCGAGACTGACCACGTGTCGTTTCAGGATTGCCAGCAGTTCAGTTTTCTGAGCCTCGCTGCTGTCCTGCAGGGCGACTTTGACTGCTGCGGCGATGCGATCAGATTCGGACCATTTCTGTCGATCGTAGTAAGGTCCGCTGGTATCGGGTCGGGTGCCCCACCATTTGGGGCTTTCGGCGGTGAAGTCACCTTCGCGGTGGTAGAGACGCACGAGAGCGGTCCAGAGTTCGCTGCGGCGGCGGAGGTCCCAGGTTGTGCCGAGTTTCTGGAACAGTCCATTGACGGTGGCGGGCTGGTGAATTCGCTGCAGTGCAGCCAGTGCGGGCTGTTCCAGGGGGGTACCGATGGCAGCGAGGCAGGTGTCAACGGCCTGCAGGTCGACGAGTGCCTGTATGGCCAGATGCGGCAGGACTCGACCCGGATCCGGATTCCGCCAGGCGTCAGCGTGGCCTTCTGCGGCGGGTTCGGTGCGAACGGCAGTTTGCAGCAGCCCGCTGGCGGCGCGGAGATCAGCGTATCGACCGAGTGCCGTGATGGTGGCCGCCTGGACTCGCGGATTCGGGTCATCCAGTTTGCTGAAGATGGGTGAGAACAGAGCTTTGTCGAGTTGCGAGCGTCGATCGGTGGCTGCGCGGATGGCCTGTTCTCGCAGCAGCGGGTCGAGCAGAAGTGCGGCGAAGGCGCTGCGGAATCCGTCCCAGTCTTTTTGTCTGAGCGTCCAGAGTGCGGCGACGCGAGCGTACGGCGGGCTGGCGTTATTTCGCGCGGCGGCGACGAGTGCTGCAGCGGTGATTGACGGTCTGCGCAGAATTTCGCGCTGAGCGTGCAGTCGTCCGGCATCAGCGGGATGTGTGAGTGCAGCGACCAGCTGTTCGTCGGACAATTCGGAAAAGACGGGGGCAGGTTTGGGAATGAATTCTTCAGGAGTGATGAGTGCAACGAATCCGACATCAGGGCGATCGAACGAGAAGCCGCCGTTTTTCCAGCTGGAGACGAACAGTCGTCCGCTGGCGTCGGCATCGGCGTCCGTGGGCCGCGGGATATTCAAAAACGTGTCCTGCTGGGCATCGAAGGTAGCACCGTGTGGCGGCAGTCGATGGCTGAAAACTTCGCTGCGGCCCCAGTCGCAGGTCAGCAGAATGTCGTTGTGCGACTGTGGCCAGCGAGCATCCTGAAAATACAGGGCTCCGCAGCCGGACCCGCCGCCGTAGTCTGCCAGCGGCGGCATGATTTCCTGAGTGAAGTTGATGTACTGTGAGGGGTAGCCGTAATTGGCGGTCTGCATCACGTGGGACAGGCGGATATCCCAGCCGCCACCGTCGTTGGTGTTATCGCGAGTGAAGACATTGAGGAACGGATCGATGGCGATGTCTACGATGTTTCGCTGACCCCAGCTGAAGAATTCCATCTCAGTTCCATCCGGACGGACTCGCACCACCCCGCCGCCGCGGCGTCCGAGTGTTGTGCCATCGCGGCCCACGGCCTTTTGAAAGCCGAAGTCTCCGACAGCAATATAGATCCAGCCATCGATACCGAGACGGATGCCATTGGTTGTGTGGTCGGCACCGCGCTTTTCAACTTCTTCCGTGCTGATGCCTTCGATCAGGATCTGGCTTTCATCGGCTGTTCCATCTCCGTTCAGGTCGCGGAAAACAGAGAGAAGCGGCGGGTGCAGGACCCACAGCGAGCCGTTGTCCCAGACGAGTCCGCGGGGGTGATCCATGCGGGCAAAGTCGTTGAAGCGGTCTGCTTTGCCATCGCCGTCAGTATCGATGCAGCGGACAACTTTGCCGCGGCCGGGGTCTTTTCCCAGCGAGCCCTGTTCGTCAGTTCCGACGAAGACTTCACCGCCGGGTGATGTGGTGAGGCAGACCGGGTAGGTGACTTCGGGTGGTGCAGCGAAGACAGTGCTGCGAAAGCCGGCAGGTGATTTGACATCAGCGGCGGATGCTGAAGCTTCGCCGCCTGCTGAGAGTCCTGGGGGCAGAGGAGGCAGGTCTCCGGGGTAGGCTTCGACTTCGCGGATGCTGCCCCAGCCGCCGCCGTTTGATCCCAGAAATGTGATTTTGAGGAAGCGGATATTGTCGGCTGTGACTGCATCGGTGGACAGGCCGTTGCGGCGCTGATTTTGGGCGTGATCGGCGATTGTGTTCCAGGTTGTGCCGTCGGCGGAGGCTGCCAGGCTGTAGCGGTAGGCAGTCTGCGGCTGTTCCCAGTGAATGCGGATATT
>JBJTPZ010000225.1:0-11812 GCA_046075365.1 Planctomycetaceae bacterium | reverse complement strand
GCTGAGGAATCGCGACGGTTGCAGGACGAGCTTTTCGACAGACGTAAGGCGTCGCCGACAGTTCCGCAATGGCTGTACTTGTGGCTGAAGCCAAAGTTCGAGAGTGAAATGCGTTTCGGCTCTGAGCAGATGATAAAAGAGGCGAAAACGAAACTCGGGATTACTTAGTAGTTGAGGATGCTCCGGCACTCTGCGATTTCCCCGGGAAATGCCGCCGTAAATCGGCATCCCAAGCCCGGACCCCGGTGACAAAAAGTTCAATAGCCGTCCTGTCACCCCGACTTGATTTCAAAAGAAGCCCTTCGGCCAACATGTCGAAGGGCTTTCTCATTCCGGGGACGTAGACTTACGTCGTCGAGGCGGCTGTTCAAACAGAGAATTTCGCTTCAGTCTGGGGAACATCTCGGCCCAGGGTTCGTGGTCGATTTTGTCAGCAAGCCGCATCTTCGTGAGCCTGGCGACACGCTCACACGCCTTCTTGTGTTGTGCCTTAATCTCCTCGTCCTGCAAGCTGTTCATCCGGAAGTCTTCTTCCGTCGCAGCCTTCAGTTCTTCCGCGAATGACCTTCGGAAGTCTTCGTCTTCGACCCGCATCCTGTCGAACAGGGCGAGCATCTGCATGTCGAGGTCACGCTCGGTCACACGAACCCGTGGGTGATCTCGTTCACAAGCTGGAAGAGTTTCTGCTGGAACGCTACTCACTCGAAGGATTGCCGAACAAGGTGATGGCGGCGGAATACAAGCTGGCGGTGCCGGACGAAGCGATCCTGGTGGCAGAGTCGGAGAAGACCCAACGTGCATTGGAACACCGTGGCATTGCCGTCGAGGCAGGCTCGAAACCGAAGCCCAAAGGGAGAGCCACGAAGAAGCAGGCAACTACAAGCACCACCAAACGCAAGCCGAAGAAGAAGCCGTGACGCTGATTAATCTCAACGGGCACCAGTAGTCAGCTTCTCAATCCGACCTGCAACCCCTCCGTCCGTCGTCAGTAACGATTTTCCTTTCAGCCGAGGTTTCGAGACAACCGGCAGTGTCGATTCGTCGTTGTCCAGTTCGGCGGCGGATTTGGGGGGGACGGAGTTCGAGAACGGTTAACTTGAACCGGAATTGCTCTCGGCGACATTCGGTCAGCGTGAAAGCAAAGCTTCTAAAGTGGATCGAGCTTCAGCTTGCGAATCTCTTGCATCGGGAGGAACAAGTGACGAGGATCGTCCGACAACGGATGAAATCCAAACTTCAAATAGAAGTTTCGAGCGGTGTTGTCGAGAGCATCGACTTCAACAGCCCGGATGCCGACCTGCTGTGAAATCTGCATGGACCTTCGCAGTGCATCCACCAGGAGCAATGCACCCAATCCCTGGCCCTGCACACTGCGATCGACAGCCAGTTGACCAATCAGGACCACCGGGATGTCCAGCCGAGGCAATCCCCTGGTCTCAGTCGAAGGCAGTGCGTCGTAGACCACTCGATGAGTCGAGACTGCATAGTAGCCGAGAACGGGTGCCTCATCAGGGCGGGTGACAACGAACGTGCGTGAGAGATCACGACGGTCGAACTGACCGGCCCGATCCTTGAGCCAGTCGTTAAGCATCGGCTGGCCGCAGTCGAAAGCCGAGCGGTCATGGATCTTATCAAGTCTGCGAATCGTCCAGTTCGCCATCAGCCGACCTGTTTCCTGTACCGCCTGGCGGCTTTCACAAGGGCCTCGTTCGGCTTACTTGATTTGTCGTCCAGCAAGGCGGCAAAAACCTGGCGGTCCCGCTCGCTGAGCCGGGTGACCTGCTGATCGTGGAGAATCTTTCGGGCCGCATGAACGAGGGTGGAAATGGCGAAATCGCTGATCGATTGCCCCATTTCGGCGGCGGCGTCTTCAATCGTCTTCTTCAGGTCACTGCTTAGCCGGAAGTTGATCCGGGCATCGCTATTGGTCGTCGACATAATCCGGCCTTCCATGTTCGTATGGCAATTTGACATCCAAGTGTACGTCTAATTGCCACATCAGGCAAGTCTGATTTTCAGCCGTCTTTCGGATCGTTCTTTCCCGGTTCAGCTATCCGTCACGCAGCCAAAACAAGGCTGTTTGCGAGAGGACTCCAGCGCTTGCAGGCGGCGAGAAAAAGTTCTGCTGATGTTCTGGTCACTCGACTTCAAGAGCCCTGTCAGCAGGTCTCGCTGATAAGGTTTTTTGCTGTGTATTGGAAGGTTTTCAGACCTCCGCACGGCTCCGTGGATGGCGACTCCTGCGAACCCGATTTCGCCGCATCCTGACAACCTCAGCCTGCACAGAAGCTCGTACGCTGGTACAAGAAGAACAGCTCAAGCTCCGCAAGCGTCAAACACGTGCGCCGAGCCCGGGTATCAATGCACCCTACAGACGCCCCGCCGGGTGCTGACCTCAAAACCGGTGAAACTGCGGGTGACGAGCCCGGTGTTCCCAATTCTGATGGTCATACCCTCGAAAGGCGCATAATCACGATACTCTTCATGCCCGTGAAATTCCTCAATCTGCCCCTTGCGAGGCGAGAAACTGTACAAACTCAGCGAGTGCGGCTCGTTCTTCACGAGACAACTCCATCACCTTGGAGGAACTCGCTGCAAAACGTACCGCTGCATCACGCAGTCTGTCACTGTGAACCGTCGTGACGTTGGCGAGCTTCATCAGTGGGCGGTCAGGTAGTCCAAAGAACCTGGACAATTGATAGACGGTTCGAGGCTTAGGGACATACTTTGGGTCGAATTCAATACTAATCAGCTCCGGTGCAGCGACCTGCACTTCGACAGCAAGCTGATCCACCGTTAGCGTACGATCCCGACGAAGAAGCTGAACGAGCGCACCGAATGCGTATGCTTCAACAAACTCATCTTCCCGCTGCGAACTGGTTTCGTCAGGTCCGCACTTCTCGGTATGAATGTGCGATGGATTACAAGCTCCCACTTCAATCGAATCATGTGGAAGGTTTTTTTCAAACCACTGTTTGGTCAGTTCGAGTTTCATATATTCAGCCTCCCTTCATGAAGCTGCTTGCCTGAGTCTCTGTCATTTCAAAGTATCGAAGCGGAAACTTGGGGTAGTTCGTGTCCGGCCCCATATCTGTCATTCCGCAGCGACTGTAGAAGGCGTCAGCTTGTGGGAGTGAATGCAAACCAATCCTGCCGAGATTCCCTTCGTCAATGCTGAGTTGAATTGCTGCCGCCATCAAGACTTTCCCGACACCCTTGTACGTCGGTCCCGCTGGGTTCAAGGGACGATTCCACGGTGCCGCTTCTAAATATTCAACGTAAACCAAGTGCTTGTTAGCCTGCGAGGACATGCGACAACGCTTCATCGTGTTGACGATCATAAGCCCCTGAACCATTCCCCCACATTCGAGGGAAAACGACTGATAGCTAAGCTGACCGGAATATCCGGCCAATTTGTCTCGCCAGTCCCAATGACCATGCTGTTCCTGTTGAGCAGCGATTATCGGCTTCCAGCTCCGTTCATGTTGATCCAAATGCCTGGGCAGAATGGCATCGTACAAGTCGGCTGCCACAAGCCCGCCTGTCGCTCCTTCCCGCAAGAACGTCCTGGAAACATTGGCACTCACAACACTACAAGCTCCGTCTTTTCGCTCTTGTCATCGCTCTCAAAAACAAGCTTCTCCCCGTGTTCGAGCCGCTGATCTACCGTCTGGTACAAACGGAGGGCCTGACGGAGAAGAGCCGTCTTATTCAGTCCCTTCTTGGCGCAAAGCTCGTCCAAGACCTGCATTTCCTTGTCGGTCAAGTTCAATGTCATGGTTCGTTTGGTCATATGGCTCGTTCCTCCACGGAGATTATCGGCCTCGGAGTGGAAAAAGTCAACATCCAATAGCTAAAAAACAGCTATCGGCCGAATTGCGGGGTGAATCGAGCCGGTGGATAATCACGTAACATGCACCAGATAAGAGACCTGCGGCACGTGCGACGACTCCGGTTGGCGCAAAGCCCCTGCCGGGAAGGAACTCTTCACGCGGCCAAAACAAGGCTGTTTGTGAGAGGACTCCAGCGCTTGCAGGCGGCGAGAAAAAGTTCTGCTGATGTTCTGGTCACTCGACTTCAAAAAGCCTTGTCAGCAAGTCTCGCTGATAAGGCTTTTTTGCTGTGTATTCGAAGGTGTTCAGACCTCCGCACGCCTCCGTGGATGGCGACTCCTGCGGACCCGATTTCGCCGCATCCTGACAACCTCAGCCTGCCCAGAAGCTCGTACGCTGGTACAAGAAAATACTGCTCAAGCTCCGCACGCGTCAAACACGTGCGCCGAGTCCGGGTGTCAGCGCACCCTACAGACGCCCCGCCGGGTGCTGACCTCAAAACCGGTGAAACTGCGGGTGACAAAACCTGCGTTCCCACAAAAAACTGGGTGGTATTGAAAATATAGGAAGTCTGCGGTAGATTTGACGGCAATTCTGCCGTCTTCCCAGGCGTTCGACCGACCTGTTCGCAAATCACCAACTGTGAAAGGGTTCTCATGCCTACCCAAGTTAGCTATCCCGGCGTGTACATCGAGGAAGTTCCCAGTGGCGTGAGGACCATCACGGGAGTGGCCACTTCGATCACTGCATTTCTTGGTCGGGCTGTTCGAGGTCCTGTCAATAATGCGACGACCATCACGAGCTACGCCGACTTTGAGCGGACCTTTGGTGGGCTCAAGTACGAGTACCTGATGAGTTATACCGTGCGGGATTTTTACCAAAACGGAGGTTCTCAAGCGAAGATTGTGCGTCTGTTTCATCCATCGTTCCCAACAGAAGCCGCCCGACAGGCTGCACGGACTTCCGCGAATTCTGTCGCCACAGCAGCTGCAGCATCATCGAAAACTGCGGCGGACAATGCTTCAACCGCAGTGGGTGCGACCCCCGCCACTGTTCAGGCCGCTGTGGCTGGGGCGATACCAGTAGCAGGTAGCGATGCCATAGCTATCGCCATCGCGACAGCGCTCTCTAAAGCCGCGGACGATGCTGCGAAAGCAACTGGTGCGACCGCCGCGACGGCTGCCGCCGCGGTTTCGGCAATGATTCCTCAGGTTGTCTCTGATGCGGTGAACGCTGCCGGACCCCGCACACGAGCCCTATTCCAGTTGACAGGATTGGACGTGGAGGCTTGCTGTGAAGGAGCATGGGGAAACGAATTAAAAATCCGCGTTGACCACGATGTTTCAAGTGATGTCGCGACACAGATTGGCCTTACAACCGCAGATCTGTTCAATTTGACGATCAAAGATGAGAGCCCAGGCGGTTCGACCGAGAGATTCTTGAATTTGTCGATCAAACCCAGTGCGAGAAACGTATTCGCCGTCCTGAAGAATCAGTCGAATCTGATACAGGCCATTGGAACGCCGACCGCTGTACCAACCTCGAACGCGGCGGTGCCGGCAGGCACGGATCCGTTTTCGGGTAAGGTAGCGAGTGCGTACTCAATCGTATCGGAAACCGCATCTGATGGAACCGGGCTTAATCCCGACGACTATTCCGGCAGTCAGGCGAACAAGACTGGACTCTATTCGTTAGATGACGTGGATCTGTTCAACCTGCTCTGTATTCCACCGGACGTTCGGGACCAAGATACAGATGCAGAAGTTTTCAGGAAGGCGCGCGATTATTGTTACTCTCGACGAGCTTTTTTGATCGTTGATCCACCAGTTGCATGGCACGATCCAAGCATTGGGACCATGAGTCCCTCGTTGAAAAGCCAGCCAAGGCAAACTCTTAGCGAATTGGCGCTTGGCGGAAGCTTTGCTCGAAATGCAGCAATCTTCTTCCCTCGGATTCGTCAAGCGGATCCGCAGCGTGGTGGTCAGTTACATACTTTCGTTCCTTGCGGGATGATCGCGGGCATCATGGCCCGGACCGATGCCACGCGCGGTGTCTGGAAGGCTCCTGCCGGTCTGGATGCATCGCTGAACGGTATCCATTCGCTTTCGGTGAAGTTGACGGACGCCGAAAATGGAATTCTGAATCCAGTGGGCATCAATTGTCTGCGGTCCTTCCCTGCTTCCGGGAATGTTGTGTGGGGAGGACGCACCTTGGATGGTGATGATCAGAACGGCTCCGAATGGAAATACATCCCTGTTCGTCGCACAGCCCTGTTTATCGAAGAGACCTTATATCGCGGCACGCAGTGGGTCGTGTTTGAACCGAATGATGAACCCCTATGGGCACAGATTCGCCTGAATGTTGGTGCTTTTATGCACGATTTGTTTCGACAGGGAGCGTTTCAAGGCCGCTCGCCTAGCGAAGCCTACTTCGTCAAATGTGACAGGGAAACAACCACGCAGAACGATATCAACCGAGGCATTGTAAACGTGGTCGTCGCATTTGCTCCGCTGAAGCCAGCGGAATTTGTGGTGATCAAACTTACTCAGATCGCCGGTCAGATCGAAGCCTAATCCTCAACCTTCGCTGGAGTCACAATCATGGCCACGTTTTCCGTGAATACGAGTCGTTTTGATCCCTACAAGAACCTCAAAATCCGCATCAAGTGGGATGGGAAGTACGTCGCTGGCGTGAGCAAGATGAGCGCGCTGAAAAGGACCACGGAAGTTGTCAAGTATCGTGAAGGAAGCGACCCAAGTTTAAGTTTCAAGTCACCGGGTCGCACCGAATACGAAGCGATTACACTCGAACGTGGAGTCACCCACGATACTGAGTTTGAAGCTTGGGCAAATAAGGTGTGGAACTTCGGCGGCAAGGATGGTGGTGAGGTTTCGCTTAAGGACTTCCGCAAGGACATCATCATTGAAGTCTACAACGAGTCCGGGCAAAAAGTTCTGGCGTACAACGTGTTTCGCTGTTGGGTCTCCGAGTTTCAGGCATTGCCGGATTTTGATGCCAATGCCAATGCCGATGCGATTGCGATCCAACACATCAAGCTTGAAAACGAAGGATGGGTTCGGGACACGGAGGTCAGTGAGCCTGCAGAGGCCAGCCTCGGTGCGACATGAAATCATCATTCGGTAACGCCGTAGTCCTGACATTATGGGAACAGGTTGCTGCTCTGCCGCCTGCTCGTCGTTCGCTTTGTCTGCTCGCCGGGTTGTCGCATTCGACGGATTCGCTCGGTGATTTATCGGTTGGTGAACGAGATCGCCGTCTGCTGTTGATTCGCAACGAGTTATTTGGTGATCGAATTGAGGGGGTCACCGAATGTCCGAACTGTGGCGTCCGAGTTGAACTAAGTTTCTCGATCGCGAACGTTGCTGGCGAAACAACTATTTTAGCGCCTAGCCCACTACATTCTGACGGGTACGAGGTCCGTTGGCGATTACCGACCTCTCAGGATTTGGCCGATTTAGCAGATGAAACAGTGCCATCACGAATTCGTAAAAAACTGCTGGAACGATGCCTGCTAGATGTGCGACACCATCGAAATGAGGTTTCTCCGTTGGAATGCCCCGAGAACGTAATCGAAAAAGTCTGCGAGGCAATGTCCCTCGCTGATCCTTTCGGTGATACACGTCTCGATATGGAATGCCCTGAATGCGGACATTCGTGGCAAGCTGCCTTTGACATTGGGACGTATCTGTGGCGAGAGATTGACGTCTGGGCCAAACGACTTCTCGGTGAAGTACACCGCCTGGCTTCGGCCTACGGGTGGTGCGAGAGAGACATACTTGAGCTGTCCGCGCAACGTCGCAGGATGTACCTGGAGATGGTGGGAGCATGATTGACTACCTTACCGGGCTTGCCGAACGAGCAGCAACTCCATCGAGTACCGTGCGTCCGACTTTGCTGCCACTGTATGTTGATCGCCTCATCGGCACATCGGATTCGCAGTTTGACCACAGTTCTTCGATCGACGAATTCACAAACATGGAGTCACCAGCATCCTGGAGTGAAACACAGCCTACGCAAGCAGAAAAGGAGGGCGATGATTTACGCGACGATCCACGAATACCGTTGGGGCGTAGGCATTCGGCGTCCAGGCCGATGCAGGAAAGATCTCAGGACGTCGATGACCCGTCCGTTCGCGACTCTGCCACTGAGTTTGCGCATCCAACCGAATTGCGCAGTTAAATTGTGCCTTCGCGCCCGCAGCCAGAATTGACCGTGCGGTCACTCGCCGCTGGATTGACCGTCGGAGACGCAGCAAGAGAGTCTCGGATCGCTGTCAACTACTGATTGGCCGGGGAGGCTATCGACTGGGCAGTTCGCGTCGTTTACGCACGCGACGCGAATGCACGATTCTGTAAGTTGACGCCCAGTGCAGGGGTAATGCTTGCAGGTCTCACGCCGTCAGAAATGCGCCGTTCGGAAGTCCTTCAACGCCTCAAGGTGGGCGTTTGGGATGTTCAGCACGAGTATCCGGAACTCGAATCGCTTGTGGAACGTTGGAACGATGCGCAAAAAGTATATGAGTTCGTGGTTGTCGATTCCTCCGTTCCAATTGGCGGCTGGCAGGTTTATGGCAAGGGCGATGAAAAGGTCACATGCCTACGCGCCGACAAGCTGCGACTTAAGCTTCAACCCACTGTGCGTCAATTGGGAGTTGCACTCTTAATTTGCATCAGTGCCTATCCATTGGCGAATGAAGACACTCTGAATTTGTATGCTGATTGGGGAGAGGGCTCGATCGTCGTACTTTCCACATGGGGACTCGAGGTCGACGCAGAAAAGAGACCAGTACTATTAACGAATCTCGTTACGGGCGGAGTGATTGCTCAGCGAGCGGATATGGGCACGAGTTCTGAGTTGCCTCGGAATTCGCCTTTCTATTACAATGAGGAACGAGACGTCAACCTTCTGACAGGTACTCCAAAGATAGACGCTCAAAGCAAGAAGGAAATTCAGAAGGCACTGACCGCGACGGCTGCCGCAGAGATCAGTGCGGTGGAAAAGTTGTTTTCATTGTTTCGGAAGCCGGTGAAATCCCGCACCTGAGTTCCGCAGGACGTTCAGCAACCAAAACACTTGGCGGAAAATTGGAGAGTAGATGATGTCCAACGAATTTCAGGTAGTCGGTACTAACAGCGCAGCTTTGTTTACGCTCAAGATTCATCGTGGGGACGGCATGGCCTTACTGGCGATGAACTGGAAGAAGGGGAAGCCGCCTGTGGACTTTGTCGGGTTCGCGATTGAATACAAGGAGCCTGGGGGCGACAGGTACTTCTCGATAAAGAACCGGCTCAGTTTTTCGGGTGCGTCCGGAAGCGTGAGTTCGAATCGCTTGTCGAGCATGCTGTCGCCGATCCAGAAGTTCCGCTGGGTGCATTTTCCAAGAAACGCGGAACGATCGGGGCAGTTTGTCTATAAGGTCACTCCCGTCTTCATGAACAAGGATGACGAGTTGAGCTACGGTGATCCTCAGGAAGCGGGCATCGAATTACGGCGTGAGACATATCCTGGACAACTCAACGTTACGTTTACTCGCGGGTTTGTCTCATCACAGGCTTTCGTAGAACGATTCGCCCCTACCAAAGAATCTCTCTCCACACTCATTCCTGCAAAGGCGGACGACGGATTGGGTTTTGTCCCGACACATCCCAAAGCGAAGGAAGCACTCGCCTGGATGGGGTTCGAGGCTCGTAGTGCCATCCTTGAGGTACTCGACGAGGCGATCGCCGACAAGAAGGCCCAGGTGCGAGTTGTAGCCTATGACCTATGCGAACCGGACGTCGTGTCCCGATTGAAGAAATTGGGCAAGCGGCTCAAGATCATCATCGACGACAGTGCTGCGCATGGGAAACCACATTCAGCTGAGACGCAAGCGGAGAAGATTTTGGCGGCCTCGGCGGGTAAGGCAAACGTGAAACGGCATCACATGAGCAATTTACAGCATAACAAGACCATTGTGGTCAATGGACCAAAGGTGCAAGTGGCGGTATGTGGGTCAACCAACTTTACTTGGCGTGGCTTCTTCGTCCAGTCAAACAACGCGGTGATCTTGCGAGGTACTTCTGCCATTCAACCCTTTCTGGCGGCATTTGACGACTATTGGCAACACGACTCCGTAACCGGTTTTGGGAAGGCCCCGTCTGCCGAGTGGAAAGATCTCGGACTGACCGGTATCGATGCGAAGGTTACATTCTCTCCGCACGGAACGAACAACGCTCAACTATCGGGCGTTGCCGCAGACATTGCCGGGGAGACCAAGTCGAGTTTGTTCTATTCACTGGCTTTCCTATTCCAGACGACGGGGCCGATTCGTGATGCAATCGAAAAGGTATCGAAACGAGCTGACGCATTTGTCTACGGGATTTCAGACAAGAAAGTCGGTGGAGGCCTGGATCTGCAGAAGCCTGATGGCAATGTGTCTCCAGTTCGACCAGCGGCGCTAACAAAAAACATTCCCGAGCCATTCAAGTCTGAGCCGACTGGTCTGGCGGGTGGCGTCGGCAATCGCATGCACCACAAGTTCATTGTAATTGACTTCGACAAGCCCAGCGCGCGTGTCTACCTCGGCTCGTACAACTTTTCTAATCCGGCGGACAAAGAGAACGGGGAGAACCTCCTGTTGATCCGCGACAGAAGAATCGCTGTGTCCTACGTCATTGAAGCGTTGCGGATTTTCGACCACTATCATTTTCGAGTTGTGCAGGAAGAGGCCAAAAAGGCCAAGAAGAGCTTGGCGCTCGAAAAACCCCCTCGAAATTCTGGAGAGAAGCCCTGGTGGGACGAAGATTTTACCAACAAGCGAAAAATTCGAGATCGCGAGTTGTTCTCGTAATCTGGAACAAACGGTACAAAGGTCGAAAATGCGGACAGTGACTCAGAGGTTACCTTGCAGCCGGGGGGTGAAAGGTTCTGAACAACGGTCGATTGTGAAGTCTCCAAGCCACAGCTCCCCGGACGGAGAACTTTCTATTGGTGTACTTCAGCCCTCAGGCTATCCTTCTTCGTGATCGCCATCTGGATTCTGCTCTGAACTGTGTAGTAGATGCTGATATTTCGTCGTCGTATATTTGTCTGGATCGCTTCGCTTCGTCAGGCCATGGCTCGGTGCAATGAGGCTGCGAAGCCTCGCCCGAGCGACACGAAATCCGCAAGCTCCGCTGCCACCCCTCAGGCTTCGTTGTTCGATTCCGGAGGGCCTCGTCAACTTCCCGCATATGGCTAGTGCTCTGTCAGACCTTGATATTGGGGTGGCCGGTGGCTGGCGCCGTTTCTGGGAACACCGCTCTGAAGACCCGCACTTCCGCCGGCTTGACCGCTCGCACCATGAGGGGTGTCATAGTTTACTTCCGCGGCTTCGTTTCCTTCGGAAAATTTAACCCAACTGAATTTCCTTCCCTGTCTACTTCCGCCCGGACTTTTGTCAACTCGTTTTGTCGGATCGGGAGGTTTCGCGGGTTTCATCAAGGGCTTCCGTGATTGCAGATGGAAGGACACGACCGTGCGTGTCACGGTATGATCGGGCTGCAGTCAAGACCTGCAACGAGCGGCCCACCGGGTGGCACGGAGCCGCTGCCTTTCCAGTCGTGGCGTCGCTGCTAAAGCTCGACGGACATGGCCCTCCGGGCCACTGGCGCAGCGGGCGGGGCTGCAAGGCCATGTGGGAGTCACAGTCTTGCCAGTTTGAGATTGCACCGGCAGCGACGTCCTGCGAACGGCCGAGCTGTTGAACTCGAAAGATTCAAATTCGGCCAGATTTTTGATGCATCGTCCTGAGGCGTCGATATTCTGGGAAGCACCCAAATCGTGGCAGCGTTGATCAAGTCCGCAGAGGTGTGCACCAACTCGAAACAGGACCGATTGTTTGCACTGCGTATCGTTCCTCTTGTTCTGGATCGCACTCCCTCACACCCGCACTGACTCGATGACCACAGCCGGAATGGGTCCTTTGTCGCGTCGCAGCG
>JBJTPZ010000224.1:0-3430 GCA_046075365.1 Planctomycetaceae bacterium | reverse complement strand
CGGTTCGACGCGCGGCGTCCGACGTCGGGAGGGTCGCGATCGCCTTGAGAACCCTCGCTGCAATTCAGAACAGGCGATCGATCCCACAGCGCCGAAATGCTTAATCCAGTCCGAAAGACATTTTGACAGACTCATGGCTAGCGTATCTCTTTCATCTGCAGCGGAATTGTTGTTGAGGAAAATGATTTAACGAAAGGTTTGTTTCTTTTACTTTGTTTTGTGCTGCGGACCCCTGAGCGTGCGTTTGTCCTGGAATTCAACTGATTTGCGACTGTTTTTCATGCGTACACTCCGGCATAAGCCTTGAGCAGCCCCGCTTCGAACTCCAGAGCAAATCGGCCTGGTGATCCGAGGGTGCTTTGCGAAAACCGCTGCCGCAACCCCGCCCTCAGCGTGGCCAGTCCTGCGAGGTCCTGACTGCTGTTCTTTGCAATCGCGACGAATTCCTGAGGCGTCTGTGCCACCCAGTTGGCAAGTCCTAACGAATGCAGCAGGCTCGCTCCAACTCGCGATGCCGGGACCCGACCGCATAAACTGACCGGCGGTACACCCATCCATAACCCTTCGCACAGCGTCGTGGTGCCGTTGTACGGGTACGTATCAAGCACCACGTCCACTTCCCGGTAAAACCCGAGGTGCTGGGTGGTCTCGGCAATCGCAAGTTCCAGTGTCAGTCGCGAACGTGGTATCCCACACGCCGCAAACATCGAACAGTATCGATCGCGTACCGTGGAATCGGCCAGCTGACGTGCTTTGAGCAATAACCGGGAGTCGGGTACCTGGTGCAGCACTTCGGACCATAACCTCACTGTCGCGGGTGTCAGTTTGGACAGGCTGGCAAACGAACCAAAAGTGATGTGTCCGTTACGTCTGGCGGGTAAATCTGAGATGTCGGGACACCCTGGGGGAGCGAGGTAACAGTGGTATCCATTGGGCAATCGCAGGATGCGCTCACTGGCATACTGACCGTCTTCGCTGTCAGGCCAGACAATCTGATCAGCGATCTTGTAATCGACCGTCGTCAAGCCGGTGGTCTCAGGATAACCCAGCCAGCTTGCCTGCAGCGGAGCAGACCTGAGCGCGAAGAGTTCCATACGATTCCCCATCGTATGACCGGCGAGGTCGATCAGAATATCGATTTGATCCTGCTGGATGAGCTGCTGAACGTGGGCGGCGGGCTTGCCCCTGACATCACGCCAGTGGTCGCTGAGCTGCCGTATCTTCACAGTGGTTTGATCGGGGTTATCCACATCGCTGTAGCAATAGATTTCGAATCGCTGTTTATCATGGTTTTCCAGCAGCGGGATCAGAAAGTAGCAGACCGAATGCAGTCGCAGGTCGGGGGAAACGTACCCGATGCGTAGTTTTCTGTGGTCTGCTGCGATGTCTGCGGGAGCCTTGGCAGGCTGCGTTTGTTCAGCGTCCTGATTCGTATGATGCTCAGCCCAGCCTCGATGCTCGCGAAACAGTTCCTCCTGTGTCACACCATCGACCATGGACAGGGTGTAGGCGACGTTGCTGCGGAGAGCGGGTTGCTGTGGATCGATGCTGAGACTTCGTCGCCACGCTTCGATCCCCTCCTCGATCCGACCGGCCTCAGCCAGCACTGAGCCATACGACTGTAATCCGAGGGTGAAGGCAGGCCTTAGCTGCAGTGCTTTTTCGAGTGCGACGAGCGCTTCGGTGATGCGGTTGCAGTAGCGGAGCATCACGGCCATCGCCTGCCAGGCTTCAGGGAGGTCGGGTCGCATGCGAACGACTTCGGCATAAGCGTCGGCGGCCTGCGACCAGTTTCCCTGTTCCGACAGGACGATTCCGAGGCAGTACATGGCCTGATGATGGCCGGGGTCCATAGTGAGTAAACGTCGGAAAATCTGCTCGGCTTCGTGGAACCGTTTTTGATCGGCGAGCAACCTGCCCTGTTCAAGGAGAGCCAGCGGATGTGCGGGAGCAGAACCGAGGGCGGCCTGCAGTTCTGCGGTTGCCTGCTCGTGTCTGCCGAGTGCTTTCAGGGCGACCGACAGATTGATCCTTGCATCGTGGTAGGCGGGATTGAGCTGAAGGGCGCGCTGGTACAGCGTGACGGCTTCCTGTGATCGGCCCTGAGCGTGGACTGAATTGCCCAGGTTCAGCAGCGCCAGCAGATGGTCCGGTACGTCTGCCAAAACACCTCGCAGGACTGGTTCCGAATCGTTCCAGCGTTCGGCTTCGTTGAGAGCCAGTCCGTAGTTGACGCGATAGTCAGGTGTGGCGGGTTGCAGCGATACTGCCTGGGCCAGCCACGGCAGCCCTTCATCGAACTTTTTTTGGCGACACAGGATGATTCCCAGGAGGTGCATTGCTGCGTGCTCGGCGGGGTTGGTTGCGAGCCGTTGCCGGCAGGCCAGCTGGGCCTCATCGAGGCGACCAGTCGCGTAGAGCTGGTCCGGGGTGATGTTCATCAACGCACCTGGATAGAAAATTTTCGCCGGGCGAGTCAGGCGACTGTGGACAGCTGCAGCGAGCTGCCCAGCCGTTGGTTATTAGCCCATGAGGCGTTAGCGCGGGATTTGACCGCCAACGACAGACAGGGCTGGATGGTGGGGTGTTGTTGCTTGACGACTGAACCGGACAACGGGAAATGCAGGTGCATTTGGGGGAGGGCGAGGTGCCCACTGAGCCGCAAACACTTGCCGGTGTGCTGCAGAACGCCGGACGCCCGTTTCGGCGGAGCGAAACGCGACGATCTTTTGGTAGTGATGAAGCGTGGGAAAGGGGCCGGCGTGCACCGGCCCTTTCGGATTCCACTGCAATCAGCAGGCGGGTTGTCGGCGTGCACCGTCAGCGGCGGCTGCGGCGGCGCCAGGCCAACACGCCGGCCAGCAGCAAGCCACCAACGACTGCAGTACCAGGCTCCGGGACGGTGGCGCCGGCACCGTTGACCGTGAAGACTCCCGCATTGCTGCCCGTCGCCATGATCGGATAGACAGGAACCTCACCGACAGGATCTGCCGGATCCACGTCAAATTCGGAACTGCCAAGTACCACCTGATACTCCCCTGCGGCCGTGGCCCCGGCAGTAAAGTAAAGGGTCGTGAGGTACCTTGGAGACAGCAACGAGGAGTTATTTGTGGATTTGGCCATGTCGGACACAATGTAGGTGTCGTCTGTCCAGACTGTTTGGGATACTGACCAGCTGGGAAATCCGGTACCATTCGCCCACAGGTCCTCTGCGAAGCTGTCGCCGTTAAACAAGTAATTGGGATTGCTGAAAGTCGGGACGCCAGCCGGAACGCCAGCGACAGTCGTGTGCGACAGTTGCCCAGCCACGCCGGGATTCGCACCTGACGCCGCGACAACCTGGAACTCGAGTGCGATCCACTTAAACATAAATTGTATACGAATGCGCTCTGCAGTAATATGAGATGAATTTACAATTTACAAACGTATG
>JBJTPZ010000223.1:0-28303 GCA_046075365.1 Planctomycetaceae bacterium | reverse complement strand
AGCAGCGGCAGCGGCGGCGGGAATTTGTGGCTGAGTCATCCGTTCGCGAACGAAGGCTTCGACATCTTCGATGGTGATGCGACCACCGGCAGCGGAACCTTTGACCTGACGCAGGCTGACTCCCAGTTTGCGGGCAAGTCGTCGTGTGGCTGGACCAGCGGGTGCCGGCGGACCGGCATCACTGTTGGTGGCTGCAGCGGGTGCTGGTGCAGGTGATGCAGGAGCAGGTGATGCAGGAGCAGGTGATGCAGAGGCAGCAGCGGCAGAGGGCGGGGCTGTTGCGGGTGCCGGTGCTGCCGGTGCAGTGGCGGTACCGGCAGTTTCGATGGTAAGCAGCAGTGCGCCGATATTCAGAGTGGTGCCGGCGGTGACGTGTACGGCGGTGACTTTACCGGCGACGGGTGAGGGGATTTCGGCGACTGCTTTGTCAGTTTCGACTTCGCAGACGACGGAGCCTTTGGCGATGGTATCGCCGGGTTTGACAGCGACGCTGGCGACATCGACTTTGGCAACACCTTCGGAAACTTCCGGCAGGCGGAATTCGAAGGGTGCACCGGCGGTGGCGGCGGGAGCGGTCGGTGCAGCGGTGGCGGGCGCGGCTGCGGGTGCGGGTGCAGGAGCGGCGGGTTTAGCCGGTGCCGGGGCTGGTGTGCCGGCGGCTGCAGTTTCGATTTCGAGGATGGTTGTGCCGGGGCTGACGGACATACCGGTGCTGATCAGCAGCCGTGTGATTTTGCCGGCGTGCGGGCAGGGAATTTCGGCGACTGCCTTGTCAGTTTCGACTTCGCAGATGATGGCGCCGGCTTCGATCACGTCACCTTCCCGGACGCGAATGTCAGCGACATCGACGGAGGTGACACCTTCAGAGACTTCCGGAAGTTTGAATTCGATGGCCATGTGAGGAATGACTTCGGAGAGAAGGGAGAGAGATCGGAGTGTCGGCCGGGGCAGTTCAGTCGCCGGTGATCAGCCGGCGACCGGGACCTGCAGCGGAATCCTACGCATTCAGCGGGTTAATTTTTTCCGGATCGATACCCAGCTGCTGCAGGACCTGCGGCAGTCGGGCGGCATCGAAGGCCTGAACGTTCGCCAGGCCTCGCAGGGCGGCCCAGGCGGTGCATTCTGCATCGATCTGGAAGTGTCGTCGGAGTTCCGGTCGAGTTTCGCTGCGTCCGAATCCATCGGTACCCAGCACGATATAGTTGGCCGGCATCCATTCACGGATCTGGTCTGCCACGAGGCGAACGTTGTCGCTGGTGGAGATGAACGGGCCCTGAATTCCGGCCAGCGTGCGTTCGAGGAAGCTGGTGCGGCGGGGCTGATCCGGGTGCAGGTCGTTCCAGTGCTGGCAGTCCATGGCATCGCGTCGCAGTTCGCTGTAGCTGGTGATGCTCCAGACGTCGCAGCCAATGTCGAATTTCTCTTTCAGCAGCTGCTGAGCGCGAATGGCTTCGCGGAGAATGGTGCCGCTGCCAAACAACTGCGGTCGCACAGTCTGGCCACTGCCGCTGTCGGTTGAGCTGAAGCGGTACATGCCTTTCAGAATGCCTTCGATGACATCCGGACGATCGGGCATGGGCGGGTGAGCGTAGTCTTCGTTGTAGACGGACAGGTAATAGAAGATCTCTTCACCTTCCGCGTACATGCGACGCAGCCCGTCCTGCACGATGACAGCCAGTTCGTAGCCGTAAGCCGGGTCGTACGACCTGAGTGACGGGACTGTGGTGGCGATCAGGTGGCTGTGTCCGTCTTCGTGCTGCAGACCTTCACCGTTGAGAGTGGTGCGTCCCGAGGTGCCTCCGCAGAGGAATCCCTTGACGCGGGTGTCTGCGGCGCACCAGATCAGGTCGCCGACTCGCTGAAACCCGAACATGGAGTAGAACACGTAGAAGGGCACCATGTTCAGGCCGAGGTTGGCGTAGGTTGAGCCAGCGGCGATGAACGAGCCCATGGCGCCGGCTTCGTTGATGCCCTCTTCAAGGAGCTGTCCGTTGCGGGCTTCCTTGTAGAACATCGTGCTGCTGGCGTCGACCGGTTCGTAAAGCTGTCCCTTGCTGGAATAAATTCCGCAGAGAGCGAACAGGCCTTCCATCCCGAATGTGCGTGCTTCGTCGGGGATGATTGGTACGATGCGAGGCCCGATGGCTTTGTGGCGAATCAGACCGCGGACGATGGTTCCCAGTGCAAAGGTGGTGGAACCTTCAGCACCGTCACTGCCTGAGAGCAGCGGTTTGGCATCAAACAGCTTGTCGTCCAGGGAGGGAATATCGAGTTTTTCGGTGCAGGTCTGACGCTGCGGGACGTAACCGCCCATGGCAGCACGACGTTCCTGCAGGTACTTCATTTCCGGGCTGTCAGGAGCCGGCTTGTAGAACGGCAGTTTTTCGATTTCGGCATCACTGATTGGCAGGTGGAACCTGTTGCGGAACTGTTTGAGTCCGTCGAGGTTGACCTGTTTCTGGTTGTGAGCCACGTTTTTGCCTTCGCCGGCTTCACCAAGTCCGTAACCCTTGACTGTTTTGGCAAGGATCACGGTGGGCGCACCTTTGTGGGTGACTGCCGCGTGATAGGCTGCGTAGACCTTTTCCGGGTCGTGTCCGCCACGGCGGATCACTTCGAGGAAGTGGTCTGACAGGTTTTCAACCATTTTCAGCACTTCGGGATCGGCACCGAAGAAATGTTCGCGAATATAGGCACCGTCGGAAACGGTGTACTTCTGGTACTGACCGTCAACCACCTCACCCATGCGTTTCACCAGTCTTCCGTTGACATCGGCATCCAGCAGCGGATCCCAGTCTGTACCCCAGATGACTTTGATCACATTCCAGCCGGCACCGCGGAATGCGGCTTCCAGTTCCTGAATAATTTTACCGTTGCCGCGAACCGGGCCGTCCAGTCGCTGCAGGTTGCAGTTGATGATCCAGGTGAGGTTATCGAGGTTTTCGCGGGAAGCGAGTGTGAGGGCGCCGAGCGATTCGGGTTCGTCACATTCACCGTCGCCGAGGAAGGCCCAGACGCGAGATTTGGACGTGTCCAGCAGGCCGCGATGTTCCAGATAGCGGAGGAAGCGAGCGTGGTAGATGGAGCAGATCGGACCGAGTCCCATGGAAACGGTCGGGAACTGCCAGAAGTCCGGCATCAGCCACGGATGCGGATAGCTGCTGAGTCCACCGCCGGCCGGCAGCTCGCGACGGAAGTTTTCCAGATGGGATTCGGAGAGACGACCTTCCAGGAAGGCACGGGAATACATGCCTGGCGAAGCATGGCCCTGGAAATAGACCATGTCCCCGGTGTGTTCACCCGTACGACCGTGGAAGAAGTGGTTTTGGGCAACTTCATAGAGGGTGGCTGAGGAAGCGAAGGTGGAGATGTGCCCGCCGATACCCTTGTAATGGGTATTGCCGCGGACGACCATCATCATGGCGTTCCAGCGAACGATGCTTTTAATGCGTCGTTCCATTTCCCGATTGCCAGGGAAACGCACCTGTTTGGAATGGTGGATCGTGTTGATATAGGGGGTATTGGCGGTGAAGGGCAGCATGACGCCGCGTGAGTAGGCGCGTTCCTGCAGTGACACCAGCAGCGATCGAAGTCGCTCGGGCCCGTAACGGTGCAGAATGTCCTCCAGGGACTCGTACCACTCTTCAAGTTCTTCAGAGGCAATCCCGGAGACACCCATCGCCGACTGATTCTGCATTCGAATCCCCAAAAACTATTTTTCACCCGGTCAGATACCCGGCCCCGTACGGAATCTGACCTGGCGCCTGGGGCAAGCTGCCCAGGAGCGGAGGAGTTTCCGTAGAATCGGCGGATTGTAGGGTTCGGGCGGGTCCCATTCAATCCGTTCTGTGCAGACAGACACCGGGTTCCACAGACTGGACGTGATTTTTCCGATTGCAGGCGTCAATGGGCCGGAATTCTCAGCAGATTCCGCCAGATGATCGGGAAAACGTGCACCCTGCCGGGTGCCGGCTAGTTTGAATTCTCGGAGATCCGGCGAATCCGGCCGCCGATTCTTCGCAGTTTTTCATCAAACTGCTGGTAGCCGCGGTCAAGGTGGTGGATGCGGTGCAGCACGGTGGTGCCCGTAGCGGCCAGTCCGGCCAGTACGAGTGCTGCGCTGGCGCGGAGGTCGGTGGCGATCAGAGGGGCCCCTGAAAGCCGGGGAACTCCGCGAATTTCCGCCTTGTTTCCACTGATTCGGATATCGGCACCCAGTCGCACCAGCTCGGCGGCGTGGCGGAATCGTTCGGGGAACACGCTGTCGGTAATACTGGATTCTCCTGAGGTACAGCAGAACAGTGCCATGAGCTGTGCCTGGAGGTCTGTGGGTATTCCGGGCCAGGGCTGTGCGACGACGTGTGCGGGCTGGAGTGGGGTGGAGCGCTGGATGACGAGTTCATTTGCGGCGGGATTTTCGGTGATTTGCGCGCCGATGAGAGTGAGCAGTTCGAGGAAGGCGGCGAGTTCCTGAGCGGGCGCATTTTTAAGAGTCAGTTTTCCATTTGTGATGAGTGCTGCGATGGCGAAGGTGCCGGCTTCGATGCGATCGGGCGCGATGTGGTGCGTGGTGGAATGCAGGCCGGAGACGCCGTGGATTTCGATGGTGCTGGTACCGGCTCCGGAGATCTGGGCACCGGCGGCGTTGAGGAGGCTGGCGAGATTCCGGACTTCGGGTTCGCGTGCGGCGTTGAGGATGACGGAGTGTCCTTGAGCGAGTGCTGCTGCGATCATGATGTTGCAGGTGCCGGTCACGGTGGGTCCGGCTGGTCCTGCGAGGTCGATGGTGGTTCCTTTGAGCTGATTGCAGGAGGCGGTGACGCAGCCGTTGGTGATGCTGATATCGGCTCCGAGTGCAGCGAGACCTTTGAGGTGCAGGTCGATGGGTCGGTGTCCGATGTTGCAGCCGCCGGGGAGCGCGACGGTTGCTTTGCGGAAGCGTGCGAGCAGAGGTCCGAGGACGCAGACGCTGGCGCGCATGCGGCTGACGAGTTCCCATGGAGCGGCGGGCTGGAGGGAATCGGGTGCGTGGATCGTCAGCTGCTGTGGAGCGGGTCTGGTGACGCTGGCGCCCATGGAGAGCAGCAGCTGCAGCATGATGTGGACATCATCGAGGCTGGGGACGTTATGGAGATGCAGCTGGCCGCTGACTGCGAGTGCGGCGGCGATGGCCGGGAGTGCGGCGTTTTTGCTGCCGCTGACGGAGACCGTGCCGTGCAGCGGGTGGTCTCCTTCGATTTCCAGCCGGCCCGACATGGCGAATCCTTGCGTTGAGCTGAGCGAAGCGGGGGTTAAGCCGAGCGAAGGGGGGGGGCTGGTCAGCTGGCGACGGGGAGTTTTGCCGAGACGACTCGGCTGAGTCCTGCGAGGTCGGGGTGAATCCGGGTATTTGTGAATCCGGCATCGAGCAGCAGCTGGCAGGCGGCGGGGCACTGAGCCGGGTCCAGTTCCAGCGCGATGAAGCCGCCGGGTTTCAGGAGTTTGCCGGCGTGAGCGAGGATGAGTCGCACGACGTCGAGTCCGTCGGAGCCGGCGAAGAGTGCCTGTGGTGGTTCGTGGTCGCGGATTTCCGGAGCGAGTGTTTCTTTTTCATCATCGCGGATGTAGGGGGGGTTACTGACGATGGCGTCGCAGCTGAGAGACTGTTGGAGGAATGGCAGCAGAGCGGATCCGGCGACGAGCTGGATGCGATCGGCGACGCTGTGTTTCTGGGCATTGCGGCGGGCGATTTCGAGTGCCTGTTCGCTGATGTCAGAGGCATGGAGGGTGGAGTTGGGTCGCTGGAGTGCGAGGCTGATGGAGATGCAGCCCGAGCCGGCTCCGACTTCGATAATTCTGACGGGTTCTGTGGGCGGGAGGAGTTCGAGGCAGACATCGACGAGAGTTTCGGTTTCGGGTCTGGGAATGAGTACAGCGGGTGCGACATCGAAGGGTCGGCCGTAGAATTCGCGTGAGCCGATGATGTAGGCGATTGGTTCGCGTTTTGCGCGGCGCTGTACAAGTTCGCGCATGGCAGCGCGTTCGGAGTCTGTGAGGACAGAGTTGAAGTCAGTGTAGAGTCGAATGCGGGGGCATTTGCGAGCGTGAGCGAGCAGCAGTTCGGCTTCAACGCGGGGTGATTCGATACCTTTTTGTTTGAGGAATCCGGTGGTCCATTCGAGGATCCGCTGGATGGTCCAGTCATCGGTGCCGGGGTTGGAATTGGAGGCTGTGGACGACATAGGAGTTGGGCCAGGCTGTGAGCGGCAGCGGATTGAGGTCGGTTGTATGGAGGGGCCGGTGTGGATTGTGAGACAGAGAGCGGGAAACCGCAACCGGGGATTGTGTCTGAGTGTTGGTTGAGTGAGGAAGTGGCCGTTGATGAGATTGTTTTGGGGGTGAAAAGTCAATGAGGTAACAGGTATCACCCGTAAAAGTGGTGATTCAGGCGTTGGGTGGCAGGGCCGGGAGGAATTCGAGGGGTTTGTTGCGATGTGTTAACAGGGTGGCTTTGGGTGGTTTGGGGGGTGATTTTGGTGTAGTTTTTTCGAGGATTGTGATGGATTTGCGAAGGCTTTCCTGTGGGCTTGAAACTGAGAACTGCGTCTTAACTTCCCAATCTTTCAGGAATGCCGCTGTGAAGTTGCAAACGAGCAGCGTTTTGCGATAGGGTTGGTGTGGGTTACCGCCAAACGTTGTTCCGGGTTATCGCGTTCTGATAGATCTCAAATGACTGTTGCCGACGGAATTGTGCTGGCTTTGCTTGTGCTGCTGCTGCCGATTGTGGCGGCGCGGGTGGGGCGTGGTCTGCAGCGTGACGACGAGTATTTCACTGGCGGTCAGCGGACGAATCTGTTCCAGCTGATTTTTTTCATGTTTGGTTCGGGTACGGCGACTGATTCGACATCGACGGTGATGTCGGGAGTATGGCGAGCGGGCATAGCGGGCGTGTGGTGGCAGCTGGTGTGGGTCCTGGTGACTCCGATTTTCTGGGTTTTGGCCCCCATTCTGCGGCGTTTGCGTGCGGTGACGACTGCCGAATTTTTTTCGATTCGGTTTGGTACCAGCACATCG
This sequence comes from Planctomycetaceae bacterium, assembly GCA_046075365.1. GTDB lineage: Bacteria > Planctomycetota > Planctomycetia > Planctomycetales > Planctomycetaceae > SXXK01. Next base: position 21,250 of record JBJTPZ010000223.1, on the reverse strand, counting down.
ATTCTGTATTCGCTGTACGGGATGGTGATTTGTGTGGTGTTGATGGCGGGTGTGCTGTATGGGTCATCGCGTCTTCTGAATGCATTGACGGACCCTTTGTTTGAGAACGTGGCGGATCGTCTGGGACTGCAGTTTCCGGTGGTGAATCCGCAGACGGCTTTTATGGGGCCGGGGTATGGTCAGCAGCCGTTACTGTCTTTTCGTCCGCTGAAGGGTGATGCACTGGCTGGTGTTTTTTTGGCTGTTCTGTTGCTGGGCTGTGGTTTGCTGGGAGGTTTGCGGGCGGGGATTCTGATTGATTGTGTGCAGGGTGTGATGCGGGTTGGTTTGACGTTGTTTCTGCTGCCAGTGTTACTGTGGAAGGCTGGTGGTTTTGGGGCGATTCACGGGTCTGCGGGTCTGAAGACGGGGATGCTGGATTTTGTGTCCAGTTCGGAAGCGGGTATGGACCGTCTGACCGAACCGTTTACACCTTTTTATCTGCTGATGCTGTCGGTTGCGGGGTTATGCGGGATTATAGTGCAGCCGCACATCATGGTCCTGTGCGGTGCTGGTCGTCGTGAACGGGATGCTCGGCTGGGTTTCACGGCGGGCAGCCTGCTGAAGCGTTTTCTGGGGATTTTGTGGGCCTTTTGTGCGCTGGGCTGTATTGTCTGGTATTTGGGTCCGGACAGTCCGCTGCAGCAGCCAGGGGCTCCTGTTGAGGACGTGCAGCTGCTGCAGGATTTGCGGCAGGCAGCCAGTGGTGATCTGCAGTCCCAGTCTGCTCAGGAAGTTTACCGTCTGAACAAAGTGAATGCTCAGTTTGCGGATCGTTTGTTTGGCCGGGCGCTGCGTGATTTGCTGGATGGTTTTCCGCCAGGTCTGCTGGGTCTGGTGGCGGCGATGGTGGTGGCGGCTGCGGTCAGCCACTGCGGGACTCAGATGGTCGTCGGCAGTGGTTTGTTTTCAGCGCATTTGTGTCGGTTTTATTTGATGCCCGAGCGAGAGCTTCGTGAGCTGGTGAATGTGGGTCGTGTCTGTGGAGTGGTGCTGGTGATGGCAGCGCTGGTATTGCAGATGTCGTTTCGCAACATCACGGACATTCCGATTTTGTTTATCAAGACCACATCGATTATTGGTGTGAGTATGTGGATGGGTCTGATCTGGACTCGGTGGAACACCGTTTCTGTCTGGTCGGCCACGATAGCTGGCGCGACGATGGGGATTCTGTGCGGGTATCTTCCGCAGGAGGTCGAGCGTTTGATTCCCAGTCTGGCTGAGCGGATCTTCGTGGAGACTCCGAATGGCCGTGTGATTCTGGATTCGTGGAAGATTTTGCTGATCTTGTCATCAACGGTTTTGGCGGGTGTAACGGCGACGCTGGTGACCGAGATGGCTCAGGATGATCGGCTGGAATTCTTTTATCGTGTGATGCGAACGAAGGTCAGGCGAGGTGAGGTCGCGGCGGATATTACGACCTTTGAAGTTCGGGATGACGACGAACTTGTGCCATGCATTTCGATGCTTGGTTTTCAGTTTCCCGGAGCGACTCGTGAGGGCACTTTGGGGTTCATTCTGGCGTGGGTTTCGGTGGTAGTCCTGATCTTTGGGACTCGACTGCTGCTGTTCATTATCTGATTTAAAGCGAAACGCCTTCCGGCAGAGCCGGAAGGCGTGCGCAGTATTAAGTTGCTGATTTTCGGATCAGTTGACGGATTTGCCTTCGAACTTCGACGAATTGTCGGAGGTGCGAATTTTGGCGGGGGCCGCTGACTTTGCGGGGGCGGCGGTTTTGGCGGGTGCAGCTGTTTTCGCGGGAGCGGCAGCTTTGGTGGCTGCTGTGGGATTCACGGGAACTCCGCGATCGCTGGCGGCACCTTCGGCAACCTGCTGTTCGGCTTTTGGCGTCCAGTTGGTGACGGACCATGTGGGGTATTCGTCGGCGACGCTGGCGGCCAGATCCTGCAGGATTTCCTGCAGCTTGCGGTTTGTCATGTCGCGATTCTCGAGGACTCGCTGCATCACGAACCGTTTATTGGTGGGGATGTAGGCGAAGAATTTTCCGGCTCCGAGTCGGTCATTGGCAGCGAGCAGTCGCAGCAGTGCGGTGCGCGGGACTTCTGCAGAGCTTTGTGGAATCTGGTCGAGCCATGCCATGACCCAGACGGATTCGCCATTGCGGCTGAGGACAGCTGACATGGAGAACTTCCATTCTTCTCCGCGGTAGCTGGTTTTGAAAGCGAAGTCGTAGCGCTGTTCGGTTTTGGTGGGTTTGAGGCCGATAGCGGAGAGCATGTCTCCGAGTTCGGTTTCGGTGATTTGTCCAGGCAGCGGCGCTTTGCGCGGGGCGGCCTGTTCTTCATCAGCGGAAACGGTCCACATGCCACCGAGCACGAGCAGTGCGGGAAGCATTAAAGCAGTCAGACTCTTCATGATTCACTCCCTTGAATCAATTCGGCAGAAACTGCCGAAGCAGACGATCCTGGCAACATGGAGATTCATGCGGAGCAGCCGGCATCTGGAGCCGGCGGATCTGCGGGAATTCCGAGGTGTGTGGACAGGGAGCAATCCGTGTTCCCTGCGGCACCGCCTGTAATTTCAGGCATTTTCGCATTCTGCGAGATATTTCAGGCAGATCTGCGACCATGTCTCGAACTGATCGATGTGTTCGAGCAGTTGCGAGAGCGGGGCGAACCCCGCGTTGATCATCGACTTTTCGCGGGGCTGAACTTTGGGATTGTCGAGTTCGAAAATGTGGACGATTCCGAGGTGTACTTTACCGACGTCGGTTTCGTCATCGTTGATGAGTCCGATGCATTCTTCGGACCAGCCGCATTCGATATCGATTTCTTCTTCGAGTTCCCGGCGCATGCCTTCGATGTAGGGCGACTGTTCTTTGGACAGGTCAGCGGTGGACACGTGTCCGCCGACACCGATTGAGCGTTTGGCGTGCAGTCGAGCTTCGCCCTGTGCAGTTCCGCGCTGGTAGTGGAACAGCTGGTCTTCGAAGCGGAAGACGCAGTAGGGGATGAGTTGTTTGAAGGAGGGGTCCTGTTCCATTTGGGGTCTGGGTCGGTAGCTGGCGTGAGCGGGATCGAGGATGACATCGAGATAGCGATCGACGGCTGTACTGAAGCCCTGGAAGTGTCCGACCTCGTGGAAGATTTTGGTGGGGATGACGAGTACGTGTTCGATGCTCATGGCAGCTTTGCTTTGTGAGAGAGAAGTCTGTCAGGGATTGCGGGGTGATTTTTCGCCGGCTGCGGTGCTGACGACGACGAGCTGATGATTGGGTACGTCGTACTGATATTCAAGTCCGGCGGGCAGCTGTGGCAGTGTGATCTTGTTTTCTGTGATGATGCGGCTCATGAATTCTTCGAAGGATTGCGGGTAGCGACCTTCTGAGGCATTGAACAGGTTGAGGGCATGTTCGATGGCCAGTGCCGGCAGTTCTCGCTGGGCATTTTTCAGAACGGCGAGTGGTCCGGAGAGCGGGTCGGTGACGGGAATTTTTGGATCGACGACAGTTTTGTTGTCTTCCGGCCGGAACTCGCTGATTTCTGCCGCTGCGGGTTTCAGCAGGCTGCCGGTTTGAGGTTTGTTGGCAGTGGGCTGTTCGGTGCAGCCAGATAGTGCGATTGAGCAGGCTGAGGCTGCGGTGAGGTACCAGCGGCGGAGGCTGCTGGTGTTGGGGGCTGTTTTGCGAGTGGCTGTTTTGGGGGGTGCTGTGGCTGGCATGCTGTGTTCCTGTTGGTGTTTGCGGGGTGACAGGGGCATTGCGATGGCGGCAGTGTAGCTGAGCGGGCGGCAGAAATCCTGTCTGCTGAGGCGGTTTGTTTTGTCAGCGGGGTGTTGTGTCTTTGGCTGATTCGTGTGAGAATGGCGGGCGGAGTTGTTTTTCAGGTATTTTTGTGATTGTGCCTGGTGCGGCATGTCAGAGCGGAAGTTCGGGCCATTTGTGGTGGGCGAGCAGATCGGTGTGGGCGGCATGGGTGTTGTGTACCGTGCCGTGCACCCCGAGACTGGCAAGGCGGCTGCGCTGAAGCTGCTGCCGCCTGGTCTGGATGCTGATCCGAAAATGCAGCAGCGATTTGAGCGTGAGATAGGGATCCTGAAGCGTCTGCAGCATCCGAACATCGTGCGTTATTACGGTGGTGGTTTCCAGGGTGGTCAGCGCTGGTATGCGATGGAGTTTATTGACGGGGGATCGCTGCAGGACGTTTTGAAGCGTCGTGGCCGTCTGACTCCGCTGCAGGCAGTTCAGGCTGGTCGTCAGTTATGTGCGGCTCTTGAGCATGCTCACAATGCCGGAATCATCCATCGGGATCTGAAGCCGGCCAATTTGTTGCTGACGTCTCAGGGGCGTTTGAAGCTGGGGGATTTTGGAATAGCGCGGGACACCGAATCGACTGCTCTGACGGGTGCCGGCCGGACGGTTGGGACTTATGCGTACATGGCACCTGAGCAGATTCAGGGCAGTGAGCACATTAATCGGCGAACGGACCTGTATGCGACGGGCTGTGTTCTGTATGAACTGCTCTGCGGTGAGACTCCTTTTACAGAGAGCAATCCGGCGGCGATGCTGATGGCGCACATCGACAGTATTCCTCGCAGTGTCCGCGAGCGTTGTCCGGAGTGTCCGCCGGCGCTGGACCGGCTGATATCGCGGCTGCTTGAGAAGCAGCCAGAGGACCGGCCGTGGGACGCGCTGGCGGTGCATACCGAGCTGGGTGAGATTCAGCAGCAGATGAAACAGGGCGGTGAGAGTTCGGCCGGAGAGACTGGCGGAGTGGTTTCGGCGGAGGTTCGCGGGGGCCGGCAGACGACGGTTTCCGGTGGTGGAGCTGTCACCAAAGAGGCTTCGCGGGGGCGGAAGAAGAAGCGGGTTCGGGGAGCGTTTTATGAACAGTTGTGGTTTCTTTCGCTGTGTTTGCTGTTGCTGACGGGGCTGGTGGTCTGGCTGCTGCGTGGTCCGGGAGAGCAGGATTTATACCGGAGTGCGGCGGCCGCCATGCAGCAGACAGATCCGGTGACACTGGACGATGCGCGCAGGAAATTCGTGCTGCCCTATTTGCAGCAGTATCCTGATGGTCAGCATGTGCAGCAGATGCGGCAGTGGCTGGACGAGATTGATACTGGTCAGTTGTTATTGCAGGCTGAGCGTCGACTGCGGGGAAACCGGGAGGGGCGTAATTCGCTGGAGACGGCTGTGCTGGCGGCGTTGCGAGCTGAGCGTCAGGAGCCGGCAGATGAACTGGTGGTACTGGAGCAGTTTCAGGCGGTGCTGGAGCTGACTGAGCCTGCGGGTGCGGGGGTTGAATCTGACGACGAGGCGACGCAGCAGCGTCGGTTATGGCGACTGGTGGCCGAGCGTCGTCAGGCGGCTGTAAAAACGCCGTTCCTGCAGCGTGAGGATTTGTTGTTGTTGATTTCAGCGCGATTTGCGGCTGCTGAAAAGTTGCGGCAGTCGGGTTCAGAAACGGCGGCTCGTCAGATCTATCAGCGTTTTGTGGTTATGTTTGCGGATGAGCCGCGGCTGGGTGCCTGGCGGGACTGTGCGCGTGAGCGAGCCGATGGTCGAGTGGCGGAGTTGCCGGCATTCTGAGTTTGATTGGGGGCGTTTTGGCGATGGCATCATTTATTGAACAGGTGCGGCGGGTGGAGTTCGTGGAAACGGACATGGCCGGCATCGTGCATTTTTCGCGATTCTACATCTGGATGGAGCAGCTGGAGCATGAGTTTTTCCGATCGATTGGGTTATCGATCATGCAGCAGCTGGACGACGGCACAGTGGTTGGCTGGCCGCGGGTATCGGCGCAGTGTCGTTTTGAGTCTCCTGCGCGTTATGACGAGCTGATTACAGCGCGGCTGACGATTCAGCGAATTGGAGTGAAATCGCTGACGTTTGATGTGGTTTTTCGGCGTGGTGAGCGTGTTTTGGCGCGGGGCAGCATGAAAACGGTGTGTTGTCGGCTGCGACCGGGTCACGAGCTGGAGTCGCTGGAGATACCGGCGTTGTATCTGGAGCGTATCGAGGAGCATCGTGAGGTGGAAGGGGGGTGAATGGCGGGAATTCGGTCTGATCGATTCGGACCAACTTTTTTCCCGGAATTCCCCCCTTTTCTCTGAACTGTCGGGAATCGGGACTTGTCAGGACGGGGACGTGTTCGGGAGACTGAACGGGTCTGCGTTCTGCTTCTTCCCGCCGTTCTTTTCTGACAACGACACTGACGATGAGCACAGCATTTCCTGACACAGCGTCTTCTGCCCGTCCTGCTGCAGCGGAAGTTCCGCCGCAGTTTTCGATACATTTTACGGGTGAGCAGCAGTCGAACGTGGTGCGGGATGTGATTGCGGTGAATGAACCGCATTCGCTCCGCACGTTTACTCCCAGTCAGGCGGTGCTGTCACATTCTGCCGGCTGTTTCCACTGGACTCCGGAAGGTCGCCGTCTGTACGACTTCACCTCGGGCGTTCTGGTATCCAATCTGGGGCACAATCCGCGTCACTGGATGCAGCGATTTGTGGGTTACATGGGCTGGACACCGGCGGACTACATGGGCAGTCAGTCGGGTTATTTTCAGGCTGCCACGATGACGGCCTACAACGCGATTACTCCGCTTGAGGCAGAGGCCAGTCGTCGGCTGGTCGCCAGTCTGCAGGGTGCAGCGGGTGGCAGTCGGCTGCAGACGGTGAACTGGGCTGCATCCGGTTCAGAGGCGGTGCAGAAGGCGTTGTGGGCCTGTATGCGTCGCGATCCGGCTCGCCCCGGCATCCTGGCGACTCGTTTTGGCTTCCACGGCAAGAAGGGGCTCAGCGGGGCCGTCACCGGATCGGAATCAGATTCTGAGCGTGATGCGCGAGTGCATTTCATCACGTTTCCTCGCGAGGAATGCGCGGACATGGATCGGCCTGGCAAGGTCTTTGATCCGCAGTGGTATCGGGACGAACTGGAGCGGATCTGGGGTGAGTCTGGCGGCACGATTGGCTGTTTGATCACTGAGCCGTATCTGGGCGGTGGTGGCAGTTATCATCCGCCGCAGGCTTACATGCAGTTGCTGCAGCAGTTCTGTCGTGAGCGTGATGTGTTGTTCATTCTGGACGAGGTACAGGCAAATTTTGGCCGCACTGGCAACATGTACGCATTTGAGACCTATGGGATTGAGCCGGACTTTGTGTGTCTGGGCAAGGGACTGGGGAACGGTGTTCCGGTCAGTGCGGCTGTTGGTCGGCGTGACGTTTGTGATCAGATGGCCTATGGGGCAACGTCGGACACGTGGAGTGCGAATCCGCTGTCATCTGCAGCTGTGCTGGCGACGCTGGACGAGTTTGAGACCACAGATGTACTGCAGCATGCGCGACAGATCAGTCGTCAGATCGCAGAGGGGCTGCGTCGTCTGAAGCAGACGGGGCTGATAGTGAAGGTGCGTGGCGAGGGAATGGTCTTTGGGATTGAGTGTGGTGCTCACGGCTCCATGACGCCGGCTCAGACCGCGAATGCGATTGTCGAGCGATGTTATCGCGGGAATGCTCAGAATGACGGTATTCATCTGCTGGGTCCGCTGGCGGGCTGTGTCATTCGGGTCAGTCCGCCGCTGACGATGACGACCGCCGATACTGCTCATTCGCTGCAGATGCTGTTTGATTTTGTGTCTGAGGTGGCAGCGACTGTCTGAAACTTGCTGTGCAGAATCAGGATTTTCGCAGGCCGTCGTCAGACTGACGACGGCCTGTCGCGTTGACAGCCCGGGAAGTTTGTGGTGCGGGCTGCCTGTTCCGCAGAAAACTCGTGAAAACAGCCGATTTTAGCATTTGGCATGGTCCTTGCGGTTTGATGTCGGCGAGTCGGATCAGAAAGGTTCTGTTCTGCTGGTGGCTGCGGCGACTGACGTGGTCAGTTGCGGCGTCGGCTGCGGGGAGCAAGCTGTCCGGCTGTGTGCGGCGAACAGGATGCCGCAAAGGAACAGGTGTCGCATGCGATCACGAGTAGTACTGGCGGTGTGTCTGACAACGATCCTGCTTTGCAGGGCTCTGCACTGTGCGGCGGCTGATCCGCTGCGTGGTTTGGAGCGGAGTGGTGTGGTACAGCGGGCTCCGGTGCAGCGAACGGTGTTTGGTCTGCCGTTGCCGCAGCAGTGGACATCCGGTCGTCCTCCGGGATTCAGTCGATCCAGTCGGCCGTTGATTCCGGTGGGTCAGTCATGTGCGGAAGGTCGCTGTGTGACTGGTCGCTGTGCGACCGGGCAATGTGCGACCGGCTGTGTGAATGGTCAGTGCAGCAGGGGTGGAGTGGCGGCGCAGGGTCCGCAGGTGCGGGGCAGTAACTGTGCGGGCGGTGTATGTCGCCCGGTGGGCGGTGGCAGTGTTGTACGTTCGCAGCCGGCGGATCCATTTCGTCGCCGAGCGGCTGATTCTGCTGAGCCGGAGTGGCTGACTCGACCGGTCACCGCTCCATTGCGGGAAGCGTTTGGATCGGACTATGACCGGGAGCGTCTGGATCTGCGATCGGAGTATTTTCGGGGTGGTCGGGGTGTTTCTGGCGGTGCGGCGGGTGCTGGAGTTCAGGAACGACCGTCGCGTGGTCTTGCGGGGCCTCGATCGCTGGAGATACCGGCCGAGCTCAGAGGTGCTCAGCAGACGCTTTGAAACGAGGAAACCGAAGGCGGGCTGTGGCAGGGGAGTGCTGCAGTTTGCGGGGCGGGGAACGACGGCTGGAAACAGCCGTCGTTTTTTTGGTCAGTGATCTTCTGTAGCTCGGGCTTTCCAGCCCGAGTTCTGTGCTTCAGCGTTTGGAATGCCTGGAGATCGCCGCTGCGGGGCCGGGAAGCAGTTTTGTCTCACGCGAAGCCGCGAAGCCGCGAAGCCGCGAAGGGTGGTGGGCGGTGGGCGGTGGGCGTTTTTCGAGTACGAGTACGAGTACCGTCCGCCAGGGCGGACTGAGTACGAGTACGAGTTGGGGGCGGAGTTGGTTTTCGGTTTTCGGTTTGGCGAGCCGCGGACGGGAGTCCGCGGGTGGGTGTTTCCGAAGCTCGGGCTTTCCAGCCCGAGTTCTGCCCTTTATGACTGGCGTGCCTGGCGACGGTCGCTGCCGGGCGGGGGGTTGCAGAGGTGGTGCAGCAGCTGCTATTCAGAGTGCTCTGAGTACTGCGGCGGCGCTTTGGCCCATGGCGGTGCGGTTAACGGTGATGGCTGTGCGGCTGGAAAGTCGCTGAGCTTCACCGCGGGCGACGTTGAGGCGGCAGCGCGGATCAGGGAACTCGTAGTTGAGCGTTGCCGGGACGTAGCCGTGTTTGAGTGACAGCAGTGTTCCGGCCAGTTCTACGGCACCGGCACCGGCGTCGAAGTGTCCGATGTAGCTTTTCAGCGCTGTGACGGGGATTCGCAGAGCGAGATCACCGAAGACACGGTGGTAGGCGCGGGATTCGACAATGTCGTCGGTCTGAGTACTTTTGCCCTGAGCGTTGATATGTCCGAGGTCGGCGGGGGTGACGCCGGCAGCGGTGATCGCTGACTCCATGGCTCGCACCAGCCCGACACCGGCCGATTCATTGGCGACACCATAGCCGTCACAACCGGCTCCTGTGCCGAGCACTTCGGCGTAGATTTCGGCACCGCGGCGGACAGCGTGTTCGTAGCTTTCGACGATAAAGGAAGCGGCACCTTCACCGACGACGGTGCCATCGCGTTCGAAGTCGAACGGCCGACAGGCTCGCGAGGGATCATCGGTGCGTCGCGAGAGTCCTTCGAAGCTGTGGAATTTGGCGATATCGACGGGGTGGATATTGGAGCTGCAGGCACCGACGATCATCGCGTCAGCTCGACCGGCTTCGATGACGCGAACGGCTTCGGAAAGTGCGAGCAGTGCGGAGGCATCGCGGCAGGTGATGGTATTGTTTGGGCCGCGGGCATCGTGGTCGATGGACACGTGACCGGCCGGCATGTTGGGCAGTTGTCGCAGCAGCCAGAGCGGTGCCACTTTTCCGACGGCTTCCTGCCCCCAGAGGTCGGTGCTGAAGCCGCTTTCGGTGCGGCAGGTTTCGACGATGGCAGCCAGTTCCTGGGGATGGCAGGTCATGCGACCGGAACCGAAGACAACACCGAGACGATCGGGATCGACCTGCCCCGGAGAAATGCGGGAATCGCTGACGGCGAGGTTGGCGGAGGCGACGCCGAGCTGCATGCCGCGGCACATGACTTTGACAAATTTGCGGTCGCGGAGCAGTTCTACGGGGTTGAAGTCGCGCACCTCAGCCCCGAAGGCAGAAGGCAGACCTTCTGTCGGCAGAGATTGCAGGAAGTCAATTCCCGAGCGGTTTGTGAGCAGGCTCTGCCAGAATCGGTCATTGCCGATTCCGATCGGAGACACCACACCGACTCCGGTGACAACCACTCGGGTTCGTTTGTGCGCTGCCATGGAACACCTCAACAAGGTACGCTTAGCTGGCATCCTGCTTTGCGTACCTGACCCAGAAAGGATCGAAGCTCCCTTCGATCCGTCGGCTGCCCGGATTCCGAAGAATCTGCTGACCGACCGCTGAAAGAAGACCGCACCAATCTTCCTGTTGCTGTGGATCGGCATTCTGCCCCCGCAGAGTACCGCAGAACAGGAGAACCAGCGTGAATCCTTTCAACACACTGCTGTCACCAGGCTTCCCCGGCCTGGAGACAGGCAGAAATCACGTTTGCGTCTGCGTCCTGGGCTGATGGGCGAGCATTTGCCAGCACATCTGCCGAAAGACACCTTCGCAACAAATTCATTACAAACGTACCGAAACTGTGTGTCAAGCCGACAGTGGCGTCCGAAGCACTGAGCTGCCGGAATTCTCAGTGAGGGATGAACATTTGTTTGGTTGTTCTGAAAACTGTGTTTTTCAGAGCAGATCAGCATGTCGAACAACGAATGTGTCTGCAACACAACATGTCACTAAACCCGGTATTTTCTGTGTTTGCTGAGGAAATCGGGGGTGGTGCTTTTGTTTCGCCGAGTCAGGAATCGGATTTTGAAAATCTGGCGACTATGCTGGCTGCACGCCTCAGGTTCGGCCACCCCGCCGGTCCGCTGCCCCGCGATCTTGCGGCGACTGTTCTCACTGGGAGAAGTGGGAAAAATGCGAGGTCTGCTCTGTCACTTAAGCAGACTCCGACAGAATCTGGCGAAATGTCAGAAGAAGTTCTCGAACTTGGCGGAAAAAGGTGTAAATTCGGCGCAATCGAAATCTGGTTGCTCGAACTGCTGTTCGTTTGATCAGTTTTTGTTGTTGAAGGATTCTGGTCTGTCAGCCGGTACATGGTTCCGGACTGTGAATTTTTCGCGATGATTTGATTTAGCTGTGCAGTTAAGCCGTGTGGCTGATGTCGTGTGGCTGGTTCTGCAGCGGGTGTCCGGGGTGGCATCTGTGTTTGTCCGGATTGGTCTGACTGGGCACAGCAATGACTGCGGGGATTGTTCCGCGATCTGCAGTCATGTGAAAAGCGACAACGTCAGCGGATCAACTTGTCTGGCCCTCTAGCCAATGGAGAAGACCGAATATGATCACGGCAGAAGCCGAAGTCGAGCGTCTCTATCCGTCCAGCCTGCTTCCTCCTTATACATACTATCCGGGTTCGGGCATGCCGCATCCAGTGCGTGACCCGAAGGGTCACAGTCACGGCAAGAAGCATGCTCCTGGCCAGGGTCCTCGGGCACTCAGTAATGAAACCTGGCATTTGAATCGCAACTATTTGCTGGGTCTGGATTTTTTCAACCTGGGTTTTTACTGGGAAGCTCATGAAGAGTGGGAGCGTCTGTGGCGGGTGTCTGGTGCTGACACGACGGTGGGTCGGTTTCTGAAGGGTCTGATCAAGCTGGCGGCAGCCGGGGTGAAGGTGCGCGAGCGCAGCATTCACGGTGTTCGTCGGCATGCGGCATCTGCTGGCGAGCTGTTTGCGGACGTTGCGGCAGAGGCTGACATTGATGCATTTTGCGGGCTGGAATTTATCCGTCTGCAGTTTGCTGCCGACCGGGCTGCTCAGCTGGCTTACAAGAAGCAGCATCAGCCGGGAACACCGATTCGAGTCTTTCCGTTTGTTTTGAAGCCGGAATCTCTGCCGGTGGGCTGAGGTTGCAGGATCCCGGAAACTCGATGGTTCAGGTTCGAATTTCTGAAAGGCTCGCGGTAATCTGCCGCGAGTCTTTTTTCTTGTTTTGTGCAGGTGGTTTCAGCGATGAAGATACTGGTGGTTGGTTCTGGCGGTCGTGAGCATGCTTTGGTGTGGAAGCTGCGCCAGTCTTCTCAGGTGACTCACATCTGGTGTGCTCCGGGGAACGCCGGGACGGCGATTGACGCAGAGAACGTAGCGATCGCCTCGGACGATATTTCTCGTCTGGCAAAGTTTGCTCGCGAGAATTCCGTGGATTTGACGGTGGTTGGTCCTGAGGCTCCGCTGGTGGCGGGGATTGTGGACGAGTTTCGTCGTCAGGGTCTGGTAATTTTTGGACCGACGGCGGCGGCAGCGCGTCTGGAGGGCAGCAAGGTATTCACGAAGAAGCTGTTGCGTCGTGCCAGCATTCCGACGGCTGATTTTGCGGTATTCAGTCGTGCTGACGATGCGCTGCAGTATATTGACGAGGGTGATGAGCAGCCGCTGGTGGTGAAGGCGGACGGTCTGGCATCGGGCAAGGGAGTCTTTGTGTGTGCGAACCGCGCGGAGGCTCGTGCGGCGGTGCGTTCGGTCCTGCAGGAGCGGGCCTTTGGCGACGCGGGTTCGCAGATTGTGATTGAAGAGTGTCTGGTGGGTGAAGAGGCCAGTGTGCTGGCGATTATCGACGGTGACACGATTGTGCCTCTGGACGTGGCTCAGGATCACAAGCGGGCCTATGACGGGGATCGCGGGCCGAACACGGGGGGCATGGGTGCCTACTGTCCGGCTCCTGTGGTGACATCGTCGATTATGGACGAGATTGTGCGGCGAGTTTTGATCCCCACGGTCCATACTTTGAAGGTCGACGGGACTCCTTTTTCGGGAGTTCTGTATGCGGGTTTGATGCTGACGTCCAGTGGTCCGAAGGTGCTGGAGTACAACGTGCGTTTTGGGGATCCTGAGGCTCAGCCGGTCCTGATGCGTCTGCAGACCGATTTAGCTCAGCTGCTGCTGCTGGCCGCGACGGGTCGATTGTCGGAGCTGGAGGGTCTGGACTGGGATCCTCGTCCGGCCGTCTGCGTTGTGATGGCATCGGAGGGTTATCCGGGTGAGTATGCGAAGGGTCATGCGATCAGTGGTCTTGAGTCTGCGGACCAGCTGGTGGATGTGAAGGTGTTTCACGCCGGGACGGCGCTGAAGGGTGGCGACGTTGTGAACTCGGGTGGGCGTGTTCTGGGAGTGACAGCGATTGGCGCGGACATTGCTGACGCGAAGCGGCGGGCATACGAGGCTGTGGACCGCATTTCGTGGCAGGGTGGCTGGTGTCGTCGTGATATTTCGGACAAGGCGGCGGGCATCAACGTCAGCGGTCGTGGTCGTTAGTCGAGATACAGAAATTCTGAGCTGTTCAGCAGCAGTCGGCAGACGGCGGCCAGTCCGTGATCTCGTGCGAGTGTGCTGAGAGTCTGCAGTTCTAATTCGTCGGGTTGTCGTTGCCATGTCCGCAGCACGGCTGCGCTGATTTGTGCTTCGGGTGTGGTGCCCTGCAGGACCATTTGTTCGGCCATTTTTTCGGCATGGTGCAGGACGAACCGATTGTTGAGCATGGTGAGAGCCTGCAGCGGTGAGAGTGATTCGCCGCGGACGGGAGCGAGCAGACCGAGGTCGGGGAAGTCCAGTGGTTCCAGCAGCGGATCGGCGATGCCGCGCCAGACGACTCGATAAATGCTGCGTCGTCCTGCGCCGGGGGAATCCCAGTTGAAGTCCGAGTAATTGAGGATGGGGGTCAGTTGTGCGCCGGGTTTTGTGGAGAAGTATGCGATCCCGGGTCCGCCCATGGTGAGGTCCAGTTGTCCGCTGGCCTGGAGTACGCAGTCGCGCCAGCTGTCGGCGTCCATTCGTCGGGGGCTGCGTGCGGCCAGCAGTCGATTTTCGGGATCGAGTTCGCGGAGTTGAGTGGAGGCGTTGCCGGAGCGGGCCCACGCGTGGCTGGTGCAGATCAGCCGATGCAGATGTTTGATGGAGCGAGTTTCGCGGAGTTCGCAGGCGAGCCAGTCCAGCAGGAGCGGGTGATCGGGAGTGCTGCCCATGCGTCCGAAGTCGGCTGAGGTTTCGCACAGGCCTCGTCCGAAGTGATGTTGCCAGATGCGATTGGCGAGGCTGCGCCAGGTGAGTGGATTTTGCGGGTCAGCGAGCCAGTCGGCGAGAGCGGCGCGGCGTGCGGATTCCGGGTGTTCGGGAGGCAGGCTGAAGCGTCCGTTGAGGCCGGGGAGTTCCGCGAGTGCTCCGGGCTGCACCAGTTCTCCGGGTCGATCGACATCGCCGCGAATCAGGATGTGGATATCACGGGGTTTATCATACCGAATAGTGCCTCGTTCATTGACGGCGACGGTTGCTGCGGCGTAGAGGTTTTGTGGCGGGGGCAGAGCGGCCAGTCGTTCTGTGGCGATCTGTCGGATTGCGAAGGCCGTCAGATCCAGCTGTTGAGCGGGGCTGCGCTGGCTGCCGGGCAGCTGGCGGATGGCAGCGATTTCGGCGGGGACAGCGAGTGTGAGATCACCGGCGGCATCTGTGACGCTGAGTTTCATGCGACCGATGATGTGTTTGCGTCCGTGGATTTGTCGCAGCAGGATATGAATGGAGCATTCCGGGGTGATGCTGACGGCCTGATTCAGCTCGAACACGGCGAAGTGCGGCTGTGCTTCCTGCGGGTGTATGCCCCAGGCAGTTTTCAGGTTTCCGTCGACGGCCTGCTGGATGTTCCAGCCATCCTGGCTGAAGTCAGCGGAGGCCTGTCGGATGGTCAGTCGCTGGGGGGTGAGTGACCCGGGGCGGAACAGTCGCAGTTCGACTTCGTTGAGGTGCAGATTGCCATTTTCTGCTCGGCCAGGCCCGTTGCCGGGCAGCGATTCGTGGGGCAGCACATCCAGTCGAATTGCGGTGATTTGTTTCAGAGTGGTGTTTCCGGAGATGACGGTTGTTTCCGTATCCGGGCAGGGTCCTGAGGAGAGAATGGAGCCATCATCCAGCAGCTGCAGTTCGGCGGCATCGACGGAAACGAAGGACTGCAGCTGCAGCGGAGTCCATGTTGCGGGCTGTCCCTGCTGCTGTTCCCATGATTCTGTCAGCGATTGCTGGCCGGGCTCGTCGAGTACCGCGGGGTCGCGTTTTTCGGCGGCGGTCAGCAGTCGTTGCCAGTGCTGGCGTGCGGTGGCAGTCCGGGGATCGGCATCGTAGGTGATTTCACCTTTGCCGATACCGGCGAAGACGGCCTGCAGGCTGTAGTAGTCGGCCTGGCTGACGGGGTCGAATTTGTGATCGTGGCAGCGAGCGCAGCCGACGGTGGTGCTGGTGAAGGCGGACATGGTTTGTGTGACCATGTCATCGCGGTCGAGGTTTTCGAAATTTTTGGGGGCAGTGGCAGCGGCACTGTGATCGTAGGTGCCGGCGCCGAGGAATCCCAGTGCGGGTGTCAGGCTGGTGTCTGAGGGGAAGAACACATCGGCGGCCAGCTGTTCGCGAATCATTTGATCCCAGGGCACATCCTGATTGAAGCGGTCGATCAGGTAATCGCGGTAGGGCCATGCGGCTGGCCGAAAGACATCGTGTTCGAAGCCGTGGCTGTCGGCGAAGTGGACGGCATCCATCCAGTGGCGGGCCCAGCGTTCACCGTAACGGGGGGACTGCAGCAGGGAATCAACGAGTCGTGGCAGAGCCGCGGGCTGCTGATCGGCGGCGAACTGTGCGAGCTGTTCGCTGGTGGGCAGCAGGCCGTGCAGGTCCATGGTGAGTCTGCGGAGGAGTGTGCGGCGATCGGCCGGCGGTGCGGGCTGAAGTTGTCGGCTGTCGAGTTCTGCGAGCAGGAAGGCATCGATGGGATTGAGTGGTTCGGTGCTGTCGGGGTGCGTGGCGGCGGGTCGAGGGACGGCGGGGCGGTTCAGTGGTCGCCATGACCACCAGTCGGCGTTAATGACCTGTTTAGCGGGTGCTGTGGTGCGCGGATCGTGGGCTCCGTCCTGCACCCATTGTTCGAGGATGCGGATTTCGGCATCTGTCAGTTTGTCATCTGGCATGCGGAGTTCGGTGCTGGAGTGTCGCACGGCCTGGATCAGCAGGCTGTCATCCGGTTTTCCGGGAATTACGGCGGGTCCGCGACTGCCGCCGGTCTGCCAGCCGCTGGCCCAGTCGAGTGTCAGTCCGGATTCCATGCTGCCGGCGCTGTGGGAGTGGCAGTGGTAGCAGTGCTGTTTCAGGAGTGGTTCGACTGAGCTGAGAAAATACTGGTTTTTTGCATCATCTGCGGTGGCGGCAGGCAGCAGGAGACTGAGCAGCAGGCAGGTGAGGGTGTGGCTGAGGAATGTGGTGTGAGGCATGTTGGGGGGCAGTTTTGGTGGGCGGGCGTTGCGGTTTGGAGGACAGACAGCATACCGCTGGCTGGCGGGGATCACAATGGAGTGTTTTGCGGTGTTTTCGCCGGATTCTGCCCGTCATGACAGGTAGTATGGCTCGCGGTGTTTTCACCAGCGGGTGTAGTCGTCTATACTCCTGGCTCTGCAGCAGCGGTTAACCTGCAGCCGGGTTGTCCTGGCACCGCGACCTGAATCATTCGACCTGACGGCGAGTAGTCATGCGGCCGGACCTGATCGAGCATCAATATGATTTTCTGGAGTTGTGCGAGCACATTCGGGAGGCGGGTCTGGTCGCCTTTGATACCGAGTTTGTGTCGGACGCGGGCTACCGGTCTGAGCTGGGTCTGCTGCAGTTTGCGACTCGCGAGCGTTGTGCGGCGGTGGATCCGCTGGCGATACCTTCGCTGGCTGCGTGGTGGGATCTGATGATTGACGACAGCACGACGGTGGTTGTGCATGGTGGTCAGGCGGAGGTGCGATTTTGCATTCAGCAGAGTGGTCGGATTCCGCAGCGGCTGGTGGACATTCAGATCGCTGAGGGTCTGCGGTGTCGCAGTTATCCGTTGTCGTACAATTCGATTGTTGAGCGAGTGCTGGGTGTGGTGATTCACAGCAATCAGACCAGGTCAGACTGGCTGCGTCGCCCGCTGACTCGTGAACAGCTGACCTATGCTCTGGACGATGTCTCGCATGTGCTGAACATCTGGGAGGCTCAGAGTCACTGGCTGTTGTCTCGCAAGCGGATGAGCTGGGCATGTGCCGAGTTTGACCGCATGTGTCGGGACGTATGGGAGGACGAGCAGCTGGAGCCGTGGCAGCGACAGTCGGGTGTGCATCGTCTGTCGCGTCGTGAGCTGGCAACATTGCAGAAGCTGGCAGTCTGGCGAGAGGAAGAAGCAGCGGCTCGAAATCGTCCGCCGCGTCGCATTCTGCGTGACGACCTGCTGATGGATCTGGCGAAGCGTCGTCCGGCGACGGTTCAGCAGGCCCTGGCGACTCGTGATTTGAATCGTCCTGAGTACAAGCGTGTGTTGCCGGAGATGATTCAGGTGATTGCTGAAGCCGGACGAATTCCTGAGGACCGTTTGCCTCCGCGTGAGCGTCAGCGTGATGATGCGTCATCGGACGACCAGATTATTTCGCGTCTGCTGGGTCTGGCGCTCAGCAATGTCTGTGCAGAGCAGGATGTGGCTCAGACGCTGGCCGGGACCAATCGTGATCTGATTGAGCTGGTGCGTTATGTACGGTGCGGCGAGCGCAGTGAGGTACCTTTGCTGCTGCAGGGCTGGCGTGGCGAGCTGTTTGGTGAGCTGCTGCGAAAGGTGCTGGACGGGCGAGTGCATTTTCGGGTGGCACCGGAGGGTGCAGCGACGCCGTTGATCTTTGAAGATCGCTGAAAAGTTTCAGTCGAATTTTACCTGGTAGCCTGCGATCAGCATTCCGCCGTCAACGACAAGTGTTTGTCCGGTCACGAGGCGGCTGCCGGTAATGAGGCTGACTATTCCGTCGGCGATATCGGCGGGCTGGCAGACCTGCTGCAGAGGCAGTGAGCGTTCGTATGCCTGGCGGATACCTTCGTAGCGTTCGCCCAGTCCGTTCTGAGTCCAGCGTCCGGCGATGAAACCTGGAGCGATGCCATTGACGCGGATTTGCGGTGCCAGCGTGCGAGCGAGTGAGACAGTGAGATTATCGAGTGCGGCTTTGGAGCAGCAGTAGGGAATTGAGCTGCCCTGCCCCAGCTGAGCAGCGACGCTGGAGACATTGATGATGCAGCCGCCACCGGAGTTTCGCATGGGTTCGGTAACAGCGCGGGCACACTGGAAGGCTCCGACGACATTGACCTGATACAGCTTCAGCCAGGCATCTGTGGAGACCTGTTCCAGCTGCGGAAAGGGGATGAATTCGGTGGTGCCGGCACAATTGACGAGCACATCGATGCGTCCGAAGGCCTGCATGGCGGTGTCTGCCAGCCGGCGACAGTCTTCATCGCTGGCGACATCAGCCTGCAGGCAGCGAATCTGGCCGCCGGAGGCGGTAATCCGGGCGGCTGTGGCTTCAGCATCGGTGCGTGAGCGGGAGTAGTTGATGACGAGCCGATAGCCGAGCGCGGCCAGTTTGAGTGCCGTAGCCTGCCCCACCCCGGTGCCGCCGCCGGTCACGATGGCGACGGGCTGAGGCGTGGCGGTGAAATCGGACGGGGGAAAATTTTCGGGGCTGGCAGCAGTCACAGTGCGGGTCCGCGGGCAAGAGGGAATCAGACCAGTTCCGGCAGGGGTTTACCGCCGTCTTCGACCAGATACTGCGGGCGACCTGTGTTGTCGGTGATGGTGGTGGAGCTGACGGGAATACCGAGGTGCTGGAAGAGTGTGGCGTAAACTTCGCCGAACGTCACAGGTCGGGCGACGGCTTCACCGGCGATCCGATCGGTGGCGCCGATGACCTGACCGTGCCGCATGCCGCCACCGGCCATCACGGCGCAGTTGACCTGTGGCCAGTGGTCACGTCCGACGATGTCGCTGATCTTCGGAGTGCGTCCGAATTCGCCCCAGACGATGACAGCACAGTCGTCTGCCATGCCGCGTTCGTGGAGATCACTGATGAGGGCACTGAGGCAGCGGTCGAAGATCGGGAAGTCTTCTTTTTCGCGATTGAAGATCGTGTTGTAGGAGCCGCCGTGCCAGTCCCATTTGCTGTAGTTCAGGGTGACGACGCGGACGCCGGCTTCGATCAGGCGGCGGGCGGCCAGCATACTTTGGGGTACTCTGGGAGCACCGTTGTCATCGATGAATACGTTGGGGTTACCGGTGCCGTAGCGGGCCACGGTGGCGGGATCTTCACGGGAAAGGTCGAGAGCTTCAGCGAGTCGTGAGGAGGTGAGCAGTCCCATGGCCTGTTCTGTAAAGACATCCATGCCGGCCATGGTCATGGAGGAATCGATGTCACGGCGGAGGTGATCGACACTGCGGAGCAGAGCGCGGCGATCCTGCAGTCGATCGAGTGTTACGCCGTTGAGGACCATATCTTCGCGGGTGGAGCCCATGGGGCGAAAGGGTGCGTGGGCAGTACCGAGGAATCCGGGTCCGGGTTCGTTGTAGGGACCGTGGCTGCACTGGTAGCACAGGCTGACGAAGGGCGGAGCAGCGGGTGTGATGGGGCCCATGACGCGTGAGACGAGTGATCCGAACTGGGGCCAGCCGCCCAGTGGTTTGGGTTGTTTGGGATGTCGTCCGTTGAAGACCTGAATGGCGTCATGATCAGCCTGATTGCCGACCAGTGAGCGAATGATGGTGAGTTTGTCGCCCATCTGAGCCAGCTGGGGGAAGGCTTCACAGATGTCCATGCCGGGCACATTGGTGTGAATCGGTTTCCAGGGTCCGGCGAATTCTTTTGGGGCTTCCGGTTTCAGGTCGAACATGTCCTGATGCGGTGGTCCGCCGACGAGGTAGATCATGATGACGGATTTGGCCGACCTGCCCTGCCCTGCGGCATCAGCGGCCTGCAGCAGTGAAGGCAGCGACCAGCCACCGGCTGTCCCGAGTGCTGTGAGGGTGCCGATATTGAGCATTCCGCGGCGGGAAATTCCATCACAGAAGGCGGAGCCGGAGGTTGATGGTCCGAGCAGTCTGAGCATGAGTGCAGGCTTTCGGGTGGCAGGTGCCGGGGTGGCGGGGGGCGGGTGTGAGGGGCGGGTGTGGGTAGTGTGCAGGCCAGAGAATACCGACTGCGGCGAGAGAATGCAGCAGAGAAAACGGGGAAAAACGGCGAGCGAGGGCGGGAGGCGTTGACATTCGAACAGCGGCATTTGGGTGTTAAAAACGGGTTTTCTCCGCGGCAGGCCGGCAAACTCGGCGAAAATTGTTGGTTTTTGGGGTGGTGGGTGGTGTTCGGTTTGGCGAGCTGGGGACGGGAGTCCGCGGGTGATTTGCTGGCTGTTTGTCTCACGCGAAGCCGCGAAGCCGCGAAGACGCGAAGGGGAGCGGACTGGGGCTGTTGTGGTGTGTGTTGAAGTGCCAGCTCTCCTCTCAACTTTCTCGAATCTACTCTCTATGGCATGGATGCCATCGCCCCCTCACCCCCGACCGCTCTCCCCCGTTTCACGGGGGCGAGGGGAGGAAGTGTGTTTGGTGTTCGGTTTGGCGAGCCGCGGACGGGAGTCGGCGGATGGTTCGCCTGGTAGCTCGGGCTTTCCAGCCCGAGATCTGCCCTTTGCGTTTGGCATGTCTGCAGATCGGCGCAGGGGCGGGGGTTCTGCAGGCTGTTGGTCTCACGCGAAGCCGCGAAGCCGCGAAGGGAAACGCAGTGGGGGGGATAGTGGGCGGTGGAGGTGCGTTTTTCGAGTACGAGTACGAGTACCGTCCGCCAGGGCGGACTGAGTACGAGTACGAGGTGGGGCGTATTTGCGTCTTTCGTGCTCGTGCTCGTGCTCGTGCTCGAATTCCGCAATCTGCAATCTGCAATCTGCACTACAAGCGGGTGGGTGTACCCCCTCACCCCCGACCCCTCTCCCCCGGTGGGGGCGAGGGGAGGATTTTGTGCTGTGGGAAATTTAGCTCGTGCTCGTGCTCGTGCTCGAATTCCGAATTCTAAACTCGCAGCGAGGGGGCGACAGGGCGAGGTTGGGGGGTGTTTAGTTTGGTTCGAGTCGATGGGTGGGGACGGGGCGACCGGGGCGGAAGCTTTGCATGGAGGTGATGTTGACGTTACCGCTGACGTTGTTGACGGCGGCGGTCAGTTCGGCG
>JBJTPZ010000222.1:0-19206 GCA_046075365.1 Planctomycetaceae bacterium | reverse complement strand
CGCTCCGACTTGCCAAACACAAAGCCGTCACGAGCCGCGTCGATCAGGATCGTCTCCCCTGCC
Organism: Planctomycetaceae bacterium; assembly: GCA_046075365.1. Lineage (GTDB taxonomy): Bacteria > Planctomycetota > Planctomycetia > Planctomycetales > Planctomycetaceae > SXXK01. Next base: position 19,143 of record JBJTPZ010000222.1, on the reverse strand, counting down.
ACAAAATTCCCCGCCAGCAGCTCGCTCGCCAATGCATTCTGAATCCGCTGCTGAATCACTCGCTTCAGCGGTCGAGCCCCGTAGGCGGGATCATATCCCTCGTTCGCCAGTAACCGACGCGCCGCATCCGTCACCTCCAGATGATACCCGTTCTTCTCCAGCATCCCGCTCAATCGCTTCAGCTGCAAATCCACAATCTCCCGAATCTCCTCCCGACCCAGCGGATGAAACACTATCACCTCATCCACGCGATTCAAAAACTCAGGCAAAAAGTGCTTCTGCAACGCATCCATCACCCGCCGCCGAATCTCTGACTCGTCCGCCGTTCCCGACAACTGCTGAATCGCCTGACTGCCAATATTCGACGTCATCACCACAAGCGTGTTCGTGAAATCCACCGTCCGACCCTGACTGTCCGTCAAACGACCGTCATCCAGCAACTGCAGCAGAATGTTGAACACATCCCGGTGAGCCTTCTCGACTTCGTCCAGCAAAATCACACAGTACGGGTTCCGCCGCACTGCCTCCGTCAAACGACCGCCCTCCTCGTAACCGACGTAGCCCGGGGGAGCCCCGATGAGCCGCGCCACACTGTGCTTCTCCATGAACTCACTCATGTCTATCCGCACCATGTTGCGCTCATCGTCAAACATGAAATGAGCCAGCGCCTTGCACAGCTCCGTCTTGCCCACACCCGTCGGACCAAGAAACATAAACGATCCAATCGGACGGTTCGGATCCTGCAGACCCGATCGAGATCGACGCACCGCGTTCGATACCGCCTCCACTGCCTCGTGCTGATTAATCATCCGCCGATGAATCTCACGCTCCATGTTCAACAGCTTCTCACGCTCTCCCTGCATCATCCGCGCTACCGGAATTCCAGTCCACAAACTCACCACCCTCGCTATATCCTCATCCGTTACCTCCTCCCGCAACAGACGATTGTCCGAATCCTGCTTCATTTCGGCAGAACGAGCCTCAGCGGTTGCCAGCTGCTGCTCCGCCTGCTTCAGCTGCTGCTCTGTCCGCTGCGCCTCCACAAAATCCTCGTTCTGCAGCGTCTGCTGAGCCCTCGAAAAGGCCTGCTGAAATGCCGTTCGCAGCTTCTCAATCTGCTCCTTCAAAGGCTTGATGCCCGATAAAGCAGACTTCTCCGCCTCCCAACGCGCCTTCAGCTGACTCGTCGTCTCCTCCCGGTCAGCAATCTGCCGCCGCAGCTCCTGCAAACGCTCCTTAGCATCCTCACTCGTCTCCTTCTCAAGTGCCGCCGCTTCAATCTGCATGCGAGTCAGCTGACGAGTCGCCTCGTCAATCTCCGCCGGCATCGAATCAATCTCCATCCGCAGACGACTGGCCGCTTCATCCACCAGATCAATCGCCTTGTCCGGCAAAAATCGATCGTTGATGTAACGGTCAGATAACGTCGCCGCTGCTATGATCGCATCGTCCGTGATCCGCACCCCGTGATGACTCTCATACCGATCCTTCAAACCACGCAAAATCGAGATCGTGTCCTCCACATTCGGCTCCTGCACCGTCACAGGCTGAAATCTACGCTCCAGTGCCGGATCCTTTTCAATGTGCTTGCGATACTCGTCCAGTGTCGTCGCACCCACACAGTGCAGCTCGCCCCGAGCCAGTGCGGGCTTCAGCAGATTCGACGCATCCATCGCGCCCTCCGCATTCCCCGCGCCCACCACAGTGTGCAACTCGTCAATAAACATAATGATCTGACCGTTCGATGACTGCACCTCCTTTAGCACAGCCTTCAGGCGGTCCTCAAACTCACCCCGATACTTCGCACCCGCAACCAGTGCCCCCATGTCCAAAGCAAAAACTCGCTTGTTCTTCAAATTCTGAGGCACGTCGCCCAACACAATCCGATGAGCCAATCCCTCCACTATCGCCGTCTTACCCACTCCCGGCTCTCCAATCAGCACAGGATTGTTCTTCCGCCGACGAGACAACACCTGAATCACTCGGCGAATCTCCGTGTCTCGACCTATCACCGGATCCACCTTGCCCTGCCGCGCCAGCTCGACAAGGTCCTTGCCATACTTCTCCAGCGCCTGAAACTTCTCTTCCGGATTCTGATCCTGCACGGTCTGCCCTCCACGAATGCCCTTCACCGCCTCCAGTAAATCACGCTCCTCAACACCACTCAACGACAACAGCCGCTTCGCCTGATCCTCCACCTGCGATAACGCCAGCAATAAATGCTCCGTCGATGTAAACTCGTCCCCCATCACATCAGCCTGCTTCTTCGCAGCATTCAAGACCTTCATCGCCTCCGGACCAGCTCCCACCGCCTCCCCGGTACCACTCGACTGAGGCAATCGACCCAGCTCGCCGTCCACCAGCTGCTGCAAACGACCCGTATGCACCCCCAGCTTCTGCAACAACGGACTCACCAGCCCGTCCTGCTCCTGCAACAAACTCTTCAGCAAATGCAGCGGACGCAAAAATCGATGCTGACGCTGCTCCACCAGCTCCTGCGCTCGCTGGATCGCCTCGCCCGCCTTCACCGTCAGTTTTCGAGGATCAAATGCCATCGCTGCACCTCCCGCTAAAAACCTGCCGCTCATATCCACAACACACACACACCACTCACACACCAGCGAATCCCATTCCAATTCAAAACAACAGCGTTTTAACACCCTAAAAAAACCACAACTGCCACTTTGGCACAGAAAACTCAAATCACTCACAAAACAGAAGATGCCATTATGGCACTCTCCAGCATCCGCATTCTGACCGCCGCGCCGCTGCAGAATCCCCACATTCTGCACGTCCGTCCGCCAGACTTCCCGCCAGCAACAACCCGCCCGCCAGCCACCGAATTCCCCGTGTTAATGCATGGTCAGGAGGTATTTTTCCCGCACAATGTGCACACACATCGCACAACCCACCCGTCCTGCTCTCACAAGCTCCGGAAATCTCAGTCTCATGACCCCTGCAGGTCTACTCCCCATCGGTCTTGTCGGCTGCGGCACCGTCGGTACCGGCGTCGTTCGAATTCTGCAAAACTCAGCCGAACTGCTCACCGCCCAGACCGGCCACACCCTCGCCCTGCGACACGTCGTCGTCCGCGACCCCGCTCGCCCTCGCGACTCTGACCTGTCAGGCTGCGCTGTCTCCGCCAGCCTCGATGCTCTGGTCGCCGACCAGTCCGTTCAAACAGTCGTGCATGTGGTCGGCGGCATCGCCGGTCCCCGCCAGGACATTCTGCGACTGCTGCATGCCGGCAAGGATGTCATCACAGCCAACAAAGCCCTGCTCTGCGCTCACGGTGACGAACTGTTCCAGACTGCTCACAGCCTCGGACGCACCATCTGCTTTGAAGCCGCTGTGGCCGGCGGCATACCAATCATCTCCACCGTCTGCACAGCCCTCACCGCCAACCGCATCCTGGCAATCGAAGCCATCCTCAACGGCACCAGCAATTTCATCCTCACTCGCATGCTCGATCGACGACAAATCTACGAAGAAGCGCTGCGAGAAGCCCAGCAGCTGGGTTATGCCGAAGCTGACCCCACCATGGATGTCGACGGCACCGACGCGGCACAAAAACTGGCAATCCTCGCACGACTCGCCTTCGGTACTGCCATTCCCTTCGATCGCATTGCCCGCCAGGGAATTCAAAACATTGATCTGCAGGACCTGCTGGCAGCCGCCGACCTCGGCTACCGCATCAAACTGCTGGCACTGGCCCGACTGACAGACCAGCGACTCGAAGTTTCAGTACAGCCCACTCTGGTCCGAGCTGATCGGTCCATCGCCATGACCTCCGGAGCACACAATTTCATTGCCATCGAAGGCGATGCTGTCGGAGTCCTCAAGCTGGCAGGTGCCGGAGCAGGGCGGATGCCCACCGCATCCGCCGTCACCGCAGACCTCGTTGACTGCGTCACCGGTCGAGCTGCCTGCACATTTCAGGCACTGCTCAGACTTCAGCAGCGAACCCCGCTGCCACTGCACCCCTCCGCCGATATCGCCCGCCGACAATACCTGCGATTCAATGTCGCCGATCGACCACACGTCCTCGCCGACATCGCTGCTGTCCTCGGTCGTCACGGCATCAGCATCAGCAGCGTTCGACAGGACGAAACAGAAGACTCCGACGATGGCACCGGCATCGCCCGACTGGTGATCCTCACACACCGCGCCACTGAAGGCAGACTGCAGGCCGCTGACAACGAAATCGACTGCCTTGACTCACTGCGCGGACCACGTATCCGTATGCCCATCGCCGACTGACTGCACCCGAATTACCAGCGGTCAACGACCGCCCGGTCAAAGACCGCCCGGTCGGTACAGCACGAGCCGAACAGGGAAGTCCCTCGGACTGAACTGGACTGGTGCCCGAAGACAGCATACGAGACAAGGACTCAGCTGCGCCCGGCGCTAAACCGCTGCTGCAGATCTGTCGACAGACGGTGCAATTCGGCGATACTACACTCTGCAAACAACTGCTCGGTCCCGGCAGGAAGCTGCAGCAGTTGCTGCAACAGAGTAATCCGGCCAATCAATACGCCACGCTCGATCCCAATATCAATACCCTCTGCCCGACCTTCCAGCCGACCTTCCAGCCGACCTTCCAGCCTACCTTCCAGCAGGCCCTCTAACAGACCCTCTGCCCGACCGTCGGCTTTGCCCTGCTGCTGGGCATACAAAATACGAGCCTCCTCGTCACGCTGAGCTTTCAGACGCGCGTTGTACTCCACCAGGTGCTGCGGGGTTTGAGCAATCATTTCAAGAACCTCTGCCGCCTCTGAGAATTCCTTGTCAGGAAAAAGTCTGCCCACCTGGGCGGCTGTCAGTTCCTCAGCATGCCGCAGAAACCACGCCCAGCGCTCTATCGGAGTGGCATTGTACACCGTTTCCTCAGTCACCTGAAGATGATTCAACTGCAAAAGATGAATTTGCAGATCATCAGTCAGCGTCAGTGAATGTTCATTATCCCGCAGCCGAAAATCCAGATGCAAAGCCGGCGGTTTGACAAATAACTGACCCGCCAGTACACAGATACAGATCGAAGGCCGCAGCTCAGAGTAGTTCTGACCCTCCTGCAATTGATCAGCGAAAGTCCGCGAAACATAATAAACCAGCCGTTGCGCCATCCCTGCCGGCAACGCAATCTGCACCTCGATGTTCAGTCGCCGTGCATACTCGTCTACTGCCAAAATATCAAGAATACACAGCTTGTCATCCTCACCGCGCTTCAGCTGAATCGGATTGACGAATTCGATTCGAGTAATTCGGTGCTTGCCCGCCAGCACCGCATTCAGAAAATGGATCGTAACACGTGGATGGTGCTGATTGCCCAGCATCATCTTGAACGCATAATCGACAAGAGGAATGATGCCAATCGGCACGGGAGTCTCCAGGCAGGGTGCTGTTTCCTGTGAATCTAAAAAACCAATCAAACATCACCCATGGGTATACATCACAATTCGCCTGATGCAAGCCGTATGTGCCAAAAACAGCACAACACTCGCCAGTAAGCCCACCACCACCGTGACAGAAAACACAAACCAGTGCCTGCAGAGTCCGGCTGGCAAACTGGCTGGCTGGCAAACTGGCTGGCTGGCCACACCGTGCACTCAGGCCGGGACCGGCAACGTGTCCACCAGCGCCTGCACAATCTGACCACACCGCTGCCGCTGACCCTCAGACAGCATCCCCCGAATCACAAGGCGATGAGCCAGCACCGGCACCGCAGAACGCTTGATGTCGTCCGGAATCACAAAGTCCCGACCAGCCATAAAGGCCAGCGCCTGAGCAGCCCGGTACCACGTGAGCACACCGCGAGTCGATACGCCCAAAGACAGCTCAGGGTGATTCCTCGTCCTCTCGGCAAGATCCAGCATGTAACCCGCCAGGGAATCATCCACCCGCACCTGCTGCACCTGCCGCTGCAGCTCCAGAATCTCAGCCGCCGTCGCTACCGACTGCAGCGAATCAACCGGCTGTCCAGACCGATGACGCTGCAAAATCTCCAGCTCCGCACGACGCTCCGGATAACCCACACTCAGACACATCATAAAACGATCAAGCTGGTTCTCAGGCAATGGATAAGTGCCCTCAAACTCACGCGGATTCTGAGTCGCAATGACCAGAAATGGCTGAGGCAAAGCGTGCGTCACACCCTCCACTGACACCTGACGCTCACTCATCGCCTCAAGCAGGGCACTCTGATTCCTCGGAGTCGTCCGGTTGATCTCATCCGCCAGCAGTATGTTCGTGAAAATCGGCCCCGGACGAAACTCAAAATCACCCGTCGCCGGACGATACACCGCCGCACCCAGCAAATCACTGGGCAGCAAATCCGGAGTAAACTGCATGCGCACAAACTGACAACCCAGACTCTTCGATAATGCCCGCGCCAAAGAGGTCTTGCCCAGACCCGGAGCATCCTCCAGCAGCACATGACCACCACCCAGCAGCGCCGCTGTACACAGCTGCACCACTTCGGTCTTGCCCAGCACCGCAGACTCAACGTTCGCCAGAATACGCTGCACCAGCTGTTGACTCACTGCCCGCTCCGCTGCCGAAATCCTCAAGCCGGAATCTCTGTCGACGCCCTGACGACGCCCGTCATTCTAGCCTCCACCCGCCCGCAAACAGCACCACTCGCGGAAAACCCGGCAGAAAATGGCAGAAACCAGACAGCGGCTACTGCGGAATCGCTTCGCCCATCCCGAACTTCTCCGCCGCAGACTCGTAGCTCTGCATCGCCTCCGGCAATAACTCACGCAGCGCCGCCGCTCGATGCGCATCGGACGGATGAGTCGACAGCAGCTCCATCGGAGCTTCACCCTGCTTCGATGACGAAAAACGCTCCCAAAATGCCGGAGCCACCGACGGGTCATAGCCCGCCTTCGCCATCAGCAATAAGCCAATGTGATCGGCCTCCAGCTCGTGCTTCCGACTGTAAGGCAAAATCACCCCATACTGCGATGCCGCACCGTAAGCCGTCAGCACAATCTGCTTCTTCTGCTCCTCCTGCTTCTGCAGCACCATCCCCACCGCCGTCTTGCCGATGTTCTGAGCAGTCTGGTAGGTCATTCGCTCACCACCATGCCGCGCAATCGCATGCGCCACCTCATGCGACATCACCACCGCCAGTCCCGCCTCGTCCTGACAAACCGGCAACAAACCCGTATACACCGCCACCTTCCCGCCAGGCAGACAAAAAGCGTTCTGAGTCTTCGAATCAATCACATTGAATTCCCAGTTGAAATCCGGCCGGTTCGCCACCGCCGCAATCCGCTGACCCACCCGCTTCACCAGCTCCTGATACTTCTCGTTCTTCGTCACCGGCTCAGACTTCAGCACGTCCTGATACGCCGTCAGACCCATCTCGTTCTCACTGGCCTCAGATGTCACCAGCAAACGACGACGATCTGTCACCGGGACCGTATTGCATCCCGACACCAGAAACATCAGCGCTGTCAACAAACTGCCCAGCGCCAATGTGGCAGCGACCATCGACCTCATTACCAGCAACTTCGATGCAGACGACATCCTTAGCCCCGTCCTAAAATCAAACCCGCAGTCAGACCACCGGCAGCAACCCAAAACTGTACGTCCCGCTCCGCAATCTCCTCAAGGCGGATCAGACTGCCGCCGCCATACCACCAGACCCGGTAACGCACTGCCAGCCGCTTTTCTGCCGCTTCTGCCGCTGTTCAGGCAAACCAGACACCAGCCCGGCAGCTTTCGCCGATTCACTCGACCCCTGTTCAAACAGGTCCATCCGGGAATCTTATGGGTCGAAGCGTTGAGGAGTGGGCAGATGAGGCTCAGCATTCGAGTGATAAAAACGCCTGGACGGACCATCGCTTTCCACGACTTTTGGTGCTGTGAATTTGTTCAAAACCCTCGCGTTTTCTGCCTTCGTCGGAGCCAGCCATCGGTCGCTCGCAAGCCCTGGCGACCGATGGCTGGTGCAGACGAACGGCAGAACTGCCTTTGTTGGTGGAGCTGGCGAAAGCTGCCCGCCCACACAAATATCGGAAGGACCTTCAAACAGCCAGCTCAGGGTCCTCAGCCAGCCCGCTTGCGCCGACGCCGCGGAACGGATACCAGCCGGTACTCAATCGAATTTCCCCGCTTGCCACACACTTCCAGCTGACCCATCCGACGAAAACACCAGGCCGCCTTCTGAGCCAGCCAGCGCGGCATCCCGCACGCCGCCGCCAGCTCCGCCGTCGTAAATGACTCAGGCACATCCGCATTCAGTGCCTGCCACAGATCGGCTGCTGTCTTCAGACTGATCTTCTGCTGCACCGACACCAGCACTCGATCATGCACACTGTACTTCCGCCGCCAGCTCGTCCGCTCATTCGGCGGCAAACGCAGCTCCTGCTGCTCCGTCAGCACCACATCCAGACGCAGTCGCGGATGCGGAAATACCGAAAAATGCACCAGCTCCTGAAAGACATGCGCCAGAGTCTGACGCAGCGGGCTGTAACGAGAACGCAAGGGCGTCAAATCTGCAGGATTCAACGTCACCAGCTGACGACGCGCCACCAAAGGCTTCACCACAATCACCTGATGCTCAGACACCAGCACCTGCACCTTGTCACGAATCGCTGACAATGACGCACACTGGACCTCAATCAGACGACCACGACCATCAATCGCGTCAATACGATAACCCGCCAGGGTCTGCTCGTGACGAGCCTCGTCCGAGACATACTGCTGCTTCAGTTGCTGATGAAGCGATGTCGCCAAAACCCCAGACCTCCCTGTCCGGATGCCAGAATGTCTATCGAGCATCCTTCAGGCAGTTGACGCCCATGTAAATCACCAGAGCCGACGCAAGAATAAACATCACGTCAAACACTGTCTGACTGCCAAACGGCACACCGGTCGCAAAATCCGCAACCGCCAGCAAAGCCATCAGTGCCGACAGACCCATCGACGCAACTACAAGTCCCCGGGAACTACCCGCCATTGCTGATTCTCCGCAGGCACTACGGCCACTGCGCAATACACACATTCCTGCCCGACTGCTGCAAATAACATCCTCGATATCGGCTGCAGCCCGATCCGTAACACCCCAGATCAACAGAAAACATAAGAGTTTACAACAGAAATACGACCGGTTTCGACACCGAATCCCGCAATTTTCCGCCCAACACCCCACTTTACCCACTCACAAACACCCCCGCCCACGCCAAATCCCTCGGTTTTTAGCCGTTTTTTCACCCAAAAACTGGCAATTCACACAAAAACCCATTTTGATTATTCTGCCCCACCCATGAATAACCCGCCCGATTCCGCCATCCGATCCTGCAGAACCGCGGTCGATCTCGCCGTGGCGTTCGTGGTCGCCGTCACCATCCTCCGCACCTTCGTGCTCGAAGGATACCTCATCTCCACCGGCTCCATGGCGCCCGGACTGTGCGGGTTTCATCGACAGGTACACTGCCCGTCCTGCCAGTTCGTGTTCGCCTTCGGCCTCGCCTTCGACGAATCCAGCCCCGACAGCCCCGGAACTGTCCAGGAACCCACCGGACCTCGCCGACTGGCCACCTGCCCCAACTGCGGACAATCCGGCATCGACGTCTCAACTCTGCCAAATAACCACGGCGATCAGCTCCTCGTACACAAACACACCTTCGACGTCCGATCCCCCAGACGCTGGGAAACCGTCGTCTTCCGCAACCCCGCCAGACCCACAGAAGCCTTCGTCAAACGAATCGTCGGACTGCCCGGTGAATCCATCCGCGTCAAAGCCGGTGATGTTCACATCAACGGACTGATCGCTCGCAAAACACTGCCCGCACAACTCGAACTCCGCATCCCCGTCTGCAGCCTGCAGCTCCCCGCTGACAGCCACGCCGAATGGCAACTCCCCTGGGAACTCGATCAGAACTGGAAACTGCAGCACAACACACTCCACTGCTCCGCTCAACCCACAAATACCAACGACCAGACTCCCGGTACCGATACCACAGCCTGGATCCGCTTCCACTACTGGAAACCCTCCGGCGGAAGACACCTGTCCGAAACACCACTCAAATACTCGGCCGCTGAACCCGACTGGAGCGACTTTCAAAGCCGCTTTCGCGATGTACCCATCGCCTGGTCCGCCCAGCTGCACTACGACGCAGACCGCGAAGTACTGCAGTGCGAAGGAGTCATGCCGGCTGAACTCCAGCAAGACCTGCTCCGCAATGCCAGCAACAGCGAATTCCGCAATGCCGTCTTCCGACTCGCTGCACTCTCACACCTCGCACCCGTGACCGATCGATACGGCTATAACTCTCTCGTCAGCTCCCCCGAATTCGTCGTCAGCGACCTCATGCTCGACACCACCCTCAAATGGCAACAACCACCCGCTCGCATCCACGTTCGCATCCCCGTCGGCAACGAAACCTTCGGACTCACACTCGATAACAACAGCCACTCCGCCACTCTGCTGTCACTCGATCAGCAAACACTGCTGCGACAAGGCTCGTTCAACCCCGGTGATGGCCAGTCACTGCACATCATCGCCTCCAGCTTCGATCAGCAAATCACCGTCAGCATCAATGGACAGCCCCCCTTCCCCGATCTCCCCGTCAATGACGCTCAGCCACCCACAGAACCCGTCGAAGCCTCCGCCTCTCCACTCGGAGAACAACACCCGGACCCCGCCCGCGCCGCTCATATCAGCCTCCTCATCGAACGACAAAAACGCTGGGCAATCGGTATCGCCGACGGCTCAGCTACCATCACCCAGCTCAATGTCTGTCGCGATGTCTTCTACACCCCAGGACGACGACGAAACGCCGTCACAAAAGACTACTCCATCCCTGAGAACTGTTACTTTGTACAGGGCGATAACAGCCCAGTGTCCTCGGACAGCCGCAACTGGGAAAAACCAGTCGTCCCGCACTCGCTTTTAGTTGGCAAACCGTTTCTCGTCCATTTACCGTCAAAACCAGCGATTCTGCAGTTCGCCGGTCGGGAATGGCCAATTCGGATACCTGACTGGCAACGAATCCGGTACATTCACTGACCACAGACACAACCAGAATCACCAGACTCAATCCGTGACCATTCGTGGTTCCCTCACCTATGACCGCCAGTCCCGCCACCATAACCAGTGAAACTGACGGCAAAGCCGCCCCGAAAATGACCCGCGAAGAAAGTATTCGCGACACGATCGAGGCTGTCGCGATCGCCTTCATCCTCGCCTTCATCTTCAAAACCTTCGAAGCTGAAGCGTTCGTGATTCCCACCGGCTCAATGGCCCCCACCCTCTACGGTCGCCACAAAGAAGTGCACTGCGCATGCTGCGGGCTGGACTACACAATCGGTGCCAGTCAGGAAGTTGATCAGGAAAGCGGTCAGCTGCTGCAGCGAATCAAAACATCAAATTGTCCCAACTGCCGCTTTCTCAACGATGTAATGACAGCACCCGTATTCAACGGTGACCGCATCGTCGTCAACAAGCAGGTATCAGACTACCAGCGTTTCGATGTCGTCGTCTTCAAAAACCCCGAAGAACCGCACATCAACTACATCAAGCGTCTGGTCGGTATGCCCGGCGAAACCGTGCAGATTCGCCAGGGCGACATCTACTCCCGCTCTTCACCCGACCAGCCATGGGTCATTCAGCGCAAGCCAAACCTGAAAAAGCAGCAGGAAGTTCAGCAGGTCGTCTACGACGACAGTCTGCCGCCAGCCCTGCTGCTGCAGGCCGGCGCCGAAGAACGCTGGGTACCCTCCATACCTAACCCCGCCGCCGCCGATATCGCCGGCTGGCCGGCCGCCGAAAATGCTTTTCAGGCTGCCGATGCCAGCCGCAGCTACAAATTTTCTGCTCCCGCCGGAAACCTGCAGTGGCTGCGTTATCGCCACCTGATTCCATCCTGGGAACACTGGAAAGCTGTCGACGAAGACGCACAAATCGAATCCCCGCTGCAGCCGCAGCTGATCACAGACTTCTGCGGCTTCAACCCGGAAACTCCCAACTACCCCGATCAGGAAATGTTCTGGACCAATGACCTGACTCTCGAATTCTCCCTGCAAATCGATCAGGTCCAGGCCCAGGCCCTGCTGCAGCTGGAACTGGAAGAAGGTGTGCGGACGGTTCAATGCCGGCTGCAGCCTGAAAATGGCAGCGTACAGCTCGTCGCCCTGACCCACCAGACCTCCGGACCACCCACCGAAACCGTCGTCGCTGTCGGCACCTGCCCGATCTCCGGCCCAGGCTCGTGGCAACTGCTCTTCACCAGCGTCGATGACCGCCTCATGCTGGCCGTCAACGGCACTGTGGTGGAACTCGAACAACAGGCAGAACTGGCCACTGAGGGACTAAATCTGCCCACCATCCGCGATCTGGCTCCCGCCGGCATCGCGGCCAGCGGACTCACCGGGGCCATCTCACAATTAAAACTAAGCCGCGACCTCTACTACCGCGGCGATACGATTATCACCGAACCTGACAACGCCATGACTCCAGATCCCACCGATCGCTCGGCTTTCGGCGATTTTGCTGCCATCACCGTCAGCGAAGTCGGAAATCCCGGATATGACTGGCGCGGCCTGCTCAGAACGCCCGCTGTCTACGGCTCACGTTATGCCGCCGCCCGACAGGATCTGCAGGCTCGCTTCGGCAGCCGACTGGATTTCAATCTTGCCGCTGACGAATACCTCATGCTCGGTGATAATTCACCCGCCAGCAAAGACAGTCGCCTGTTCGATTACCACAGCCGACCACTCCGCGCTGTCACCAGCAAACGATTTGCCGTTCGCCGGCAGGACCTGATTGGCGAAGCCATGTTCATTTTCTGGCCGCACGGAGTCCCCTTTATGAATGACGGTCGCGGTTATTCCGTGCTGTCACACAAAAGCGGGGATAACAGCCTCAAAGCAAACGAATACCCGTTGTATAGTTTTCCGTTCTATCCGAACTTTTCCCGGATGAAGCTGATTCGCTGAAGCCCGTCGAGAAGGGATGCTCGCATGGCAATTCTGCAGTGTGAAGGTCTGGTCAAGGACTATCCCGGCAAACGTGCCGTGGATGGCGTTAGTTTTCACGTCAACGAAGGCGAAGTTGTAGGCCTGCTGGGGCCCAACGGAGCTGGCAAAAGCACCAGTTTCCGCATGGCCTGCGGCCTGATCGCGCCAACTCAGGGACGCGTCCTGCTCCGCAATGTCGACGTGACCGGCTGGCCCATGTACCTCCGCGCCCGACACGGACTGGGCTACCTGCCCCAGGATACCTCCATCTTCTCACACCTGTCCGTCGCCCAGAATATTCTCGCCATCCTCGAGTTCCGCGATACAACTCGCGCCGCTGCCGCTGCTCGCTGCAAAGAACTGCTCGAAGAATTCGGACTGTGGGCCAAACGCGATCAGCGCTCCGGCTCACTCTCCGGCGGCGAACGACGACGACTCGAAATTGCTCGCGCACTCGCCAGTGACCCCGCCATCATCCTGCTCGATGAACCCTTCACCGGGATCGACCCCGTCACCATTCATGAAATCCAGGACGTCATTCGACGGCTGCGGGACACCGGTATCTCCATCCTGCTGACCGACCATCGAGAACGTGAAACACTGACCATCACCGATCGCTCGTACATCATCTGCGACGGACAGGTGCTGGTATCGGGCAGTGCCGAAAAAGTTTTGGCGGACCCCGGTGCCATCGCCCGCTATTTCGGCAAACGATTCGATGCCAGCTCAATCATCGATGGTCGCGATTCTTTCCGCAAAAGCGCCTGACGAACTCTTCTAAAAACTCCCCCGGAAAGGCCATGTCGTGGCAGTCACTCAGCCGCAATCTCGCCATTCCCACTCACCGCCGCCCATTGCTGCCGCAGTGGCCACAGCTCTGTGTGCCACCGCCACAGCAACCGCCGGTGTCAGCCACTACAGTGGTTACCCCGTCGCCACCGCCACCGCCGCCGCTGTCGCCAGCCTCATCGGCGGCATTATCCCGCTGAAAAACTCAGTCGCATCACTCCGCGAAGGAGCACTCAATGTCGACCTGCTGATGCTGCTGGCAGCCACCGGCGCGGCCATCATCGGGGAATGGCTGGAAGGCTCCGTCCTCCTGTTCCTCTTCTCCCTCAGCGGTACACTCGAAGCCTTCGCCACCTGGCGCACAGCACGCTCCATCGAATCACTCATCGCACTCCGACCCGCAGAAGCCGCACTGCTGCACAATGGCACCGAAGTCACCGTTCCCGTCGACTCACTCCTGCCCGGCTGTCTGCTGCGAGTCCGTCCGGGGGAACGGTTTCCCGTCGATGGCGAGGTCGCCGAAGGTGCCACATGGGCCGATGAATCCACCCTCACCGGCGAAAGCGAACAGATCTCCAAATCCGTCGGCGCAAACGTCTTCGCCGGAACCATGAACGGGCAGGGCAGCGTCGTCGTCAAAATGACCCGCGCCGTGCAGGACACCACACTGGAACGCATCGTGCACATGGTGCAGGATGCTCAGTCCCGCAAAACACCGTCACAGCGGTTCGTGGAATCATGGCAGCAGCCGTACGTGATCGGAGTCCTCAGCGCATCGCTGCTCGTGTTCCTCGCAGCATGGCTGCTGCAGGGTGACTCGTGGCAGCACGCCTTCTACCACGCCATGGTACTGCTGGTGGCAGGCTCGCCCTGTGCCGTCGTTGTCGGCGCACCCGCCGTGCTGCTGTCCGCCATCGCCCGCGCCGGACGACAGGGGATTTTGTTCAAGGGCGGAGTCCATCTGGAGCAGCTCGGGCAGGTCGATGTCATGGCCTTCGACAAAACCGGCACCGTCACTCTCGGAAAACCGGCTGTCGCCGAATTCTGGACGCCCCCGGCCGCCGATGCCGGCCAACTGCTGTGCCTCGCCGCCGCCGTCGAAAACCACAGCGAACATCCACTCAAAGTCCCGGTCCTCGCTGAACTGTCACGCCGACAACTCACAGCCTCACCCGAACCCCTCGTCGAATTCCACAGCCATACGGGACTTGGTGTCCATGCACACGTCGGCAGCGTCTGGGTGGGCGTCGGACGCGAAGGACTGTTCGAAACTCATGATCTGAAACTGCCCGATGATCTCATCAGCAACGCCTGTCGCATGCGCGAACAGGGACAGACTGCACTGCTGGTCTTTACCAGCATCCCCGGCCTGTACGGAGTCATTGGAGTCGCCGATCAGCTGCGGCCGGAAGCCCCCGCTGCCATGCAGGCTCTGCATGACCTTGGAGTTCGTCGGCGAGTCATCCTGACGGGCGATCACGAACGAGTCGCACGAGCCGTCGCTGCTCGACTGGGTGCCGACGACGTCCGCGCCGGCCTGCTGCCCGATCAGAAAGTCGTCCAGCTGGGTCAGCTGGCCGCAGGCGGCAACACCGTCGCCATGATCGGTGACGGTGTCAACGATGCACCAGCACTCGCCGCTGCACACATCGGCATCGCCATGGGTGGCGCAGGCACCGATGTCGCCCTCGAAGTTGCTGATGTCGTACTGATGCGCGATGACCTGAAATCACTCCCGCTGGCCGTCTGGATCAGCCGACAGGCACGACGCCGCGTCCGGCAAAATATGATCTTTGCCTTTGCGATGATCGCCGCACTGGTCATCGCCACTTTCTTCCAGCTGCCGCTGTGGCTGGGAGTCATCGGACATGAAGGCAGCACCGTCCTGGTGGTACTGAACGGACTGCGAATCCTGTGGGAAAAACTGCCCGACTTCAATGTCGGAAATGCCGCATCCCGGTGAAGATCATCGCGATCCCGTGCTCATCACAGGCCGCAATCACCTCCGCATCGTTCTTTGATCCGCCCGGCTGAATGGCCGCCCTGATCCCCGCTTTTGCCGCCGCATCGATGCCGTCCCGAAACGGAAAGAAGGCATCCGATGCCACCACTCCGCCCTGACTGCGGTCGCCCGCCTTGTAAGCCGCTATCATCGATGAATCCAGACGACTCATCTGACCCGCACCGGCACCCAGCAACATGCCGTCCTTCGCAAACACAATCGCATTCGACTTCACGTGCCGACATACCGACCACGCAAACTTCAGATCAGACAGCTCTGCTTCCGCAGGTGACCGCTTCGTCACAACCTGCCAGCCCGCATCGCTCTGCAGCAGGTCATCCCGATCCTGCACCAGCAGGCCGCCACTGACACGACGGTAATCCGGAGCACCACGGTCGGCGTCCGTGAATTCCACCTGCATCAGACGGACATTCGCCTTCCACTTTGGTTTGGTTGTCAGAATTTCCAGTGCTGCAGCGTCGTATCCCGGAGCAATCACGGCTTCAATGAAACGTCCCGGAGCACACATCGCTTCAGCAGTGGCCGCATCCACCACACGATTCAGACCGATAATCGAACCAAAAGCACTGACCGGATCACCCTCATAAGCCTTGTGAAAGGCTTCCGCCAGCGATTCCGCAATCGCCAGACCACACGGATTGTTGTGCTTGATCACACTGGCAGCCGGCTGACGAAAATCCAGCACTGCAGCCTTCGCTGCATCCAGATCCAGCAGGTTGTTGTAGGACAGTTCCTTGCCGTTTAACTGGCGAGCCGTTGCCAGAGTTCCCGGGGCAGGACGGTCCTCAACGTAAAACGCTGCACGCTGATGAGGATTCTCGCCGTAACGCAGCGTCTGCTGCAAACCAAATGACAGCGTCAGACGCGAACCAAAACTGCTGTCAGAATTGCCCGCCACCACCTTTGCCAGGTAATCACTGATGGCTCGGTCATAGGTGGCCGTCATTTCAAAGGCCGCCGCCGCCAGCCGACGACGATAAGATTCATCCAAAACCCCCGCACGCAGCTGCTGCAATACCTCGTCATACTGCTGCGGCTGAGTCACAATGGCCACGTGCGCGTGATTCTTCGCCGCCGATCGAACCATCGACGGACCGCCAATATCAATGTTCTCCACTGCCTCGTCGAAAGTCACATCCGGCTTCGCCACCGTCTGCTGAAACGGATACAGATTCACAACCACCAGCTGAAACGGAATGATGCCGTGCTGCTCCATCGCCGCTGCATCGCCAGACAATGTCGGACGACCCAGAATGGCACCGTGCACCCTGGGATGCAGCGTCTTCACACGGCCGTCCATGATCTCTGGGAAACCCGTGTAACTGGTCACATCAATCACCGGGATGCCGGCCTGCTCGAGAAACTTTCGAGTTCCCCCGGTGGACAGAATCTCAAAACCCAGCTCGGTCAGCCCCCGCACAAAGCTTTCCAAACCTGTTTTGTCGCTGACACTGACCAGGGCCCGTCGGGAAACTGCTGTGCTCATGAATCGCTTCGACTGTCTGAAAGGAAAATGGAAATTTTGAACCCAGACCTTACAGAGGCACCGCTCAGTTTTCAACACGCCCCGCCGAGCAACTGCAGCATTCCCGCCGCACACCTCCCACTCACCACTAATTCCTCCCCTCGCCCCCGTGAAACGGCAGAGACTGGTCGGGGACGAGAGAGCCAGACACCGTGGAAATCTCGCACTCAGACAGTCAAAACCGGCAGGGCACTGCAGCACCGTGCTCGGGCTGGAAAGCCCGAGCTACGGAAAACAGCTAACGGGCAAAATTCGAGCACGAGCACGAGCACGAAAAACGCAAAAACCAAAAACATTATCCCCCAAAGGCCGCCCCTCGTACTCGTACTCAGTCCGCCCTGGCGGACGGTACTCGTACTCGTACTCGAAAAACGCCACCGGCCACCGCCCTTCGCGACTTCCTTCGCGGCTTCGCGGCTTCGCGTGAGGCCAACTGCCTCCCAGCCCCGCAGCGGCGATCTCCAGGCATTCCAAACGCAGAAGGACAGAACTCGGGCTGGAACGCCCGAGCTACATAAAGGGACCCACCCGCGGACTACCGTCCGCGGCTCGCCAAACTGAACGCTGGCCACACAATTCCTCCCCTCGCCCCCGTGAAACGGGGGAGAGGGGTTGGGGGTGAGGGGGCCAGACACCCTGAAAATCCCCCACTCAACCAGTCAAAACCGACAGGGCACTGCAGCACTGGGCTCGGGCTGGAAAGCCCGAGCTACGAAGATCACCGCCCACTGACCTTCGCGTGAGTCACACCGCCCGCAACTCGTCTGACCACCAACTCCTCCCCTCGCCCCCGTGAAACGGGGGAGAGGGGTCGGGGGTGAGGGGGCCAGACACCCTGGAAAGCTGCCGTTCAGACAGCCAAAATCGCACTGCACTGTGCTCGGGCTGGAAAGCCCGAGCTACCAAAGAATCACCCGCGGACTCCCGTCCGCGGCTCGCCCAACCGAAAACCGAAAACTGACCCTTGCGTTTCCCTTCGCGCCTTCGCGGCTTCGCGTGAGTCACACCGCCTGCAGCTCGTATGACCACTGCCCCCCGCCCCCTCATCCTCCGCCGCTGCGCAGCACCCACTCCGCCGCTGCCAAAACCTGCGGCTCCAGACCCGCGTCATGCAGCTGACGCACCGTGCGATCCACGTCGTATGACACCCGACGAAACTCCACCTGACCACGATCGATAATCGCATACGAAGCCCGCGGATCACCATCACGCGGCTGACCAACACTGCCCGGATTCACCAGCTGCACCGGACCCAGCTGCAGATGCATGGGCACATGAGTATGCCCGACGCACACAAAATCCGCCTGCACACCCTCCAGCCGCTGCCGCCACTGTTCAGGGTCCGCCTCAAGATACTCGTCCATCGGATCGCGCGGAGTCGCGTGCAGGAGCAGAAAACGGTGGTCACCCAGCTGCACATACTGCTGCACCGGCAGCTCCGCCAGCCACGTCAAATGTTCGTCCGACAACACCCGATAATGATGGTCACGCAAAGCCGCTGAAATCCGGCGAAATGTCCCCACCGGACGAACCCGCACCCGCTGCGCCAGCGAATGATCATGATTGCCCCGCACCGCCGCCGTCGCAAACCGCCGCAACCAGTCAATACACGGCACCGGATCCGCCGCGTAATCCACCGCATCACCCAAAAACAAACACGCGTCAAATCGCTCCTCTATCGCCGCCAATGCCGGCCAGTTCGCATGAATGTCCGCCAGCAGCAGAATTCGCACAACCACACTCCAGACCACAGACCAAAACACCCGGCACAAAAGACACCACAAATCCCCGCCACCACTGACCGCTGCCCACTAATCCCCCCTCGCCCCCGTGAAACGGG
>JBJTPZ010000221.1:0-22599 GCA_046075365.1 Planctomycetaceae bacterium | reverse complement strand
GGACCGGCGGTGTTTTCGAAGACAGTCAGTGGAGAGAAAGCGATTTTGTTATCTTCTGCGATCTTCTTCAGTGCTGCTTCCTGGGCGTCCGGGTCATTGCTGAGGACGGTCACAAACGCGGCCATCTTCTTGTCTTTGTTCTTGCCGACAACCGCGTCCAGTTCCTTCACCAGTTTGGTGGTGTTTTCATCCATGCCGCGGACGAACAGGCTGACGACCGGGCGAGCACCATACTGGCAGCGGTAGCACAGTTTTGTGCCGGCAGCCGGGCCGGTGACGTCGGTGACGTAGAAGGCCGGCGGGTAATCATCAACCTGCAGCCCGGACTTCAGGTCGCCTGCATTCACGGTCTGCAGACCAAACATGGCAACGCTTGCCAGACACAGTGCAAAAAACTTCTTCATACGCTGACCCTTTTGAAGAAACGATCTGAAAACAGACGGTCCGCTACACGGGACTGCCTGAGCCACAGCAAATTTCCGAATTCGAACTGCCATTAGTCTTACGCTGTTGATCCTTCAGTTCAAGCGATGAAGTGTCCTCTGGCAGCGTGACGGCCGAATTATTCGGCCGCTGCGGTCAGACGTCGAACGGTTTCCAGGACATTCAGGGCATCTTTTTCCGGATCAACGGCAGTGTTCTTGCGGGCAATCTTCCCATCTTTCCCAATGATAAAGGTCCAGCGGCTGGCAGTGACGCCGCGGGCCAGCACATAGTCAGTACCGTCGACGGTTCGAGTGATCTGGTCGCCGGCTCGAGCGGGCACGCCAAACTGCCTGGCCACTTTGCCCTCTGAGTCGGACAGCAGGGAAAAATTCAGCGTGTGATGCCGGTGGAACAGCTGCTGGCCAGGCGGCAGGTCACCACTGATCCCCACAACCTCGATGCCTTCAGACTGCAGCGACTGCAATTGGTCGCGGTAATGGCAGACCTGTCGAGTGCACCCGCTGGTAAACGCTGCGGGGAAAAAGAAGACAACAATATACTTTTTTCCGACATGTTCGTCGGATTTCCAGAGCTGTCCGTCGGTTGCCAAAGCTTCGAACGACGGGACTTTGTCACCTTCACGAAGCGTCAGGTCGGGAACGGAGGCAAAAGCACCGGCTGGCAGCGGGCGCGAGTTATCGTCGGCGACACAGAAGCCGTCAAACGGCATCAGCAGCGTCAGAAGCAGACTAAAAGTTACCGGAACACGCATTAGAAAGCTCCGCGGCCGAATTACAAAAATTCGATTTCGGTCGCTGCTCCTTCAACGAAAACACTGAAAATCCTTCAGCTCCGTCAACCGAAGACTGCAACATCCGGCCAATTACCGCTGGGATTAGAGGGCAGTCGACAGAGCGACCCGGCAACACGGCGAAGCGGTTGCAGCGGGCTGCGAGACGGCTGGGAAATCCATGGCAGGAGAACTGGCAGGGTTGTTGGCAGGGTCTGAGCGCAGGTGAGGCGCTGGCAGGAGGGCTCAGAATATTCAGGATTTGCGTTACGGTCAAACCGACAATTTGCGGAAGTGGCGGGATTTTCGGGAATCTGAAAACGCGTGGTGCGGGCTAATCGCCAAGCGAAAACAGGCGGCGGATGGCCTGCAGGAGGCCTTCAGGGGTACCGCCGCGAGCTTCGTCTTTGAGTGCTTCCAGAGGCGGGTGCAGCAGTTTATTGACGATCCGGCCGATGGTGGCTTCGATTGCGTCCCGCTGCGAACTGTCGAGGTTTGGCAGTTTGCGGAACAGCCGATCCAGTTCAGCCCGGCTGATGTCGTTCCAGTGTTCTCGCAGTCTGTTGATGACCGGCCCGGTCGCCCGGTGGTAGATTTCCTGCATGAACGTGCGAGTTTGATTATTGATGATTTCCTGGGCTTTGTGGATTTCGCTGCGTCGTGCCTGACGGTTGCGTTCGCAGGTTTCTTCAAGGGCATCGAGGTCATACAGGAACACGTTGTCATCCACCCTGGCGATCTCAGGATCGAAGTCTCGCGGAGTGGCGAGATCGAGGATGAAGACAGGCTGCTTTGCGGATTTGTGGCGTGCCGCAGCGAAGCGTTCTTTTGTGATCAGCGTCTGGGATGCGCCCGTGGTACTGACGATCACATCCGCTTTTGCCAGCCACGAGTCCAGTTCAGAAAAGTCGACTGCTTCGCCCCTGAACGTCTGGGCCAGCATTTCAGCTCGTTCGCGACTGCGATTGGCCACCACGATCCTGCGCACACCTTCGGACTGCAGATACGTCAGCGTCTCTGTCGCCATTTCACCGGCACCGATCAGCAGCACGGTTTTGTTGTCAAACCGGCTGAAGATGCTTTTCCCGAAGTCTCCGACCGCTACGCTGGCTATGGAAACTCGGCCATCCGCCAGAGCCGTTTCGGTGCGTACCTGTGCGGAAACTTTCAGGGCATACTGGAACAGTACATTCGTGAGCGGCCCGCAGGCGGAATTCTGCTGGGCGACGCGATACGCTTCCTTGACCTGATTAACGATCTGCGGTTCACCCAGCACCATGCTGTCAATGCTGCAGGCCACCTGAAACAGATGGGAAACCGCATCTGCACCGGAATGTGCCAGGACAGCCCCGGTGAATTCATCCGGAGGCACATTGTGGAACTGGCTGATGAAACGTGTGATGTCATCGAAGCTGACGCCGTGCTGCTGGCGTTCATCGGCCGCATAGATTTCTACGCGATTGCAGGTGGACAGGACTACGATCTCTGACTCGGGGTGTCGGGCGCGCCACTGGGTGTAGGCTTCGGACAGCTGCTGCTGGCTGGAGAACGCCAGTCGCTCCCGCAGCTGGACTCCAGCTTTATGATGATTGCAGCTGATGACCAGCACGTTCATGGCGCTGATCCTTTGCTGGCAGGGTCTGGTGAGGTTTCAGCCGCTGGCGTCTGCTGACGAGCGTTGTCTGCGGGACGACCGTGAATGGAATTCAGTGAACCGGCTCCCGCCAGCAGCATCGGTCCCAGCACTGTGAGCAGCAGGAAGCCGCCGCTGAGAAATGACAGCATGGCTACCGATCGGCCCGGCTGCTGAGCCGCTTTCATGGTGCGAATCAGCACGGCCACCATCGCCAGCCAGACCACAATCGTGGTGACAATGGTCGGGTCTTCCCAGGGAATTCCCGCCTGCCGCGCATCGCGTGACATCGAAATCAGCAGAAAACCGGTCAGCAGTCCGACAGTCAGGCAGGGCACGGAAAAAAGTACCATCCAGCGATTCCATGCCGCCAGATTTTCAAGACTGGGCAGCGTCAGTCGCATCAGAAAGCGAGATCTGTTCCGCAGCCGCTGATGGTGCAGTACGTACATCAGGCCGGACAGTGCGGCCCCGGCGACTGCTGCGATTCCCAATACCAGCGAGGCTGCATGAAACATGCCCCAGCGTCTGAGTGACACTTCGCGGAGCGTGCCGGCCGCCTGGGGGCTGGCGAACAGAGCTGCTGTGACCAGCAGCAGCATCGCCGGTAACAGGAACAGCCCGTGGGCCAGCTGTCGGTGGGAAACTACCAGAATCAGATACAGCAGTCCGCCCAGCCACGCCAGCACCAGCAGCCAGTCCTGCTGGCTGGTCAACAGCGGCGGCAGATCTTCGACTCGACTGCGAGTCAGCAGGAAGGAGGTGTGAGCGAGGAATCCGGCGGCAGCAAAGGCGATGGCGAGGGTACGCAGAAATGAGGCCGGTTTGCGCAACAGCAGCAGGACCTCGAAACCCAGTGATCCGAGGTAGCTGAGCAGAAAGCAGTAGATGTGAACTTT
The DNA here is from genome assembly GCA_046075365.1 of Planctomycetaceae bacterium. Lineage (GTDB taxonomy): Bacteria > Planctomycetota > Planctomycetia > Planctomycetales > Planctomycetaceae > SXXK01. The sequence continues at coordinate 18,851 of JBJTPZ010000221.1, read as the reverse complement.
CTCGAGGAAGCCCACGGGGTGGCTCCAGGGGGCGGCGGAAAACAGGTTGAAACGATCGAGCAGACGGGGGGCCGTTTGCCGGGTGGCTCGGGTTGGGAGGCCGGAGGTACGAAGGGGACGTTAGGGACAGTGCTCGGGCTGGAAAGCCCGAGCTACGAAGGGGATGTTGGGGACAGTGCTCGGGCTGGAAAGCCCGAGCTACGTATGAGGGACGTCAGGACGGTGCCGGGGCTGGAAAGCCCCGGGCTGCGGAGGGCGCCGGGGCGCTGAAGCAGCCGATTGCCTACTTTAGGACTGGCTGGCCATTTCTTCCAGAACTTCCCGAACGGCACTGAGACCTTCGTCCAAATCGTCTGCCGAGACGTTTAATGCCGGCAAAAGCCGTACAACCGTATCGTTGGTGGCGTTCACCAAAACCCCGCGTTCCATACATTTTGCCACAGCCGGGCCGGATGGGATGGTCAGGTCGATGCCGATCATCATGCCACAAACCCGCACTTCGCGAATAATCGGCAAATCTGCCTGCCAGCCCAGCAAGCGAGTTTTGACGGCAGCCGATACCTTTTGAATGTGCTGCAGCAGGCCTTCCTGCTCAATCGTTTCGCCCACAGCCAGGCCAGCCGCCATGGCCAGCGAATTGCCTCCGAATGTGCTGGCATGCATCCCAGGTCGCAGGTCGGCCGCAAATTCGTCGCGGCAGATCATCGCCCCGCAGGCAACTCCGCCCGCCAGACCCTTGGCCAAAGTAATCACGTCAGGCTGGACCTGCAGAGTCTGATATCCGAACCAGGTTCCCAGTCGTCCCATTCCGGTCTGCACTTCGTCAAAAATCAGCAGCAGGCCGTGTTCGTCGCACAGAGTTCTGAGGGTTTGCAGGAATCCTGGTGCCGGAATTCGCACGCCGCCTTCACCCTGCACCGGTTCAATCATGATGGCGGCGGTTTCGTGATCGATCAGGCTGCGAACGGTTTCGATATCGTTCATTTTGGCGTAGCGGAAGCCGGCCATCAGCGGACCGAGGCCTTCGTGGTATTTGGGCTGAGCTGTGGCAGTGAGTGCTCCGAAGGTCCGGCCGTGAAATCCGTTTTCAAACGTAATCACGCGATACCGATTCTGTGCCGAACCGTGCAGTCGTGCCAGCTTGATGGCCGCTTCATTAGCCTCTGCACCGCTGTTGCAGAAGAACGCCTTGCCAAAACCACGACTGCACAGAAATTCTGCGAATCGCCCCTGCTGTTCGATGTACCACGTGTTCGGCACGTGGATCAGACGCGCTGCCTGCTCTTGTATGGCACGCACCAGCCGCGGCGGCGAATATCCCAGAATGTTGCAGCCCCAGCCGGGAAACAGGTCCAGGTAACAGCGACCGTCCGCATCCCACACTCGCGAACCTTCACCACGGACCAGTGCAATCGGCTGCCGACGATAATTGGGAATCACGTAATCGTCGAACAGATCGATGATCGCCTGGCTGGCTGACAGTGCTGTGGCAGACATGAGCAGAACTTTCTGAGTTGAGGACTTCTGTTACTGACAGATTGTGACAGACAGTCTTCAGTCGTGATGGGTTCACCAGCGGGTCAGGGAACGATTTCCGTGCCGACCCCGGTGTCCGAATAGATTTCCAGCAGTACCGAATGCGGCATGGCCGCATCAACAATATGCACCTTGCGAACACCGGCGTCCAGGGATTCCAGTGCCGCTTCCACCTTCGGTACCATGCCGCCGGCAATTGTACCATCCGCAATCAGGGCTTTCACCTGCGATCCGGTCACATGCGAAAGCCGGCTGGCAGGATTCTTCAGATCCGTCAGAATTCCGGGAATATCACTGAGAAATATCAGTTTTTCGGCAGACAGGGCACAGGCGACCGCGGCGGCGGCGGTGTCTGCATTGACATTCAGCCGATGGCCGACACCGCTGAGTGCCAGGCTGGGGATCACAGGGATGGTGCCGGTCGAGCAGATGCGGGAAATCACGTCCGTATCCACCTGCACCACCTGACCGACATGCCCCAGATCAACCGGCTGGCCCTGCTGATCCTGCAGCGTCAGCTTTTCTGCCGTCAGCACGTTTTCTGTGCCGAAGTGCAGCCCGGTGGCGCGACACCCGTGATGATTGATGCGATCCACAATCGACTGGCTGATATCCTGCACCAGCACGCGGGAAGCGATCTGCAGCGTGGGCAGATCCGTGTACCGTCGTCCGGCGACGAAGCGAGGCTGAATGCCGGCCTGAGCCATGGCGGCGGAGATGGCCTTGCCCCCGCCATGCACAATCACCGGCCGCATCCCGACCGTTGCCATGAACACCACATCGACCAGCAGGCTGTCGACTGCAGCGGCGTCATCCAGAGTGCTGCCACCAAGTTTGATGACCACATATCGACCGCGAAACCGCTGAATCCAGCTGAGTGCCTCAATCAGCACTCGCGCCTTCCGTATTGCTTCGTCCATCGTTCTGCCTGATTGCTGTCTTTAATTCCGGGCAGTTTGTGCCGCGGCGTGGGAAGGGAAGATTCTACGATCGCAGGGGCCCGGATTAAACTGCGAAGTCAGGAACCATTTTTCAGTTTTCAGTTTTCGGTTGCAGGCGATTCAGATTCTCGTTCAGCCACGCATCGGCATCGGCGTCCGCTGCAGCAGCGGGAGATTCAGTAAACGGTGCGGCAGCTTCAGCCGCCTCGGCCGGGGCTTCAGCCGCGTCCGTCAGATCGTCCTCCAGCCGCGTCTCCGATGCGACTCGAGACTGCTTTGCAAATTCAATTGCCGGCAGTGCGAGGTCGCGCAGCAGCTGCAGAGCTTCGGCAGCGACCAGCTGGTTCTGGCGAAACAGGGCATGTTGCTGTCGCGCGGCTGCAGTGACGGGCCGCAGCCCGGCACGACGTGCCAGCAGCCGCAGCCGAGACAGCTCATACCAGTGACTCACCAGCAGCACCTGCGGCGGCTGTTCACCGGCAGTTGCGGCTGGTGCACTGTACTGCAGCAGCAGGGCCGGCAGTGGCAGTGGCTGGGCATCGATCAGCAGGCGATGTTCCGGGAGCCCCTGCAGTTCCGCCGCCGCCCGCAGCTGCGAAGCCTCGGGCAGCGCACCCGTCTGCTGCATGCGACACAGCAGCAGGCGAGCTGCAGGTTGTCGCTGCAGTTCGGCAACGGCTGTCTGCAGGCGATCACGCAGAGCATCCGACAGTTCGCCGGTTTCGGAATTCGGGCAGAGCGGGACGACGATCAGCCGAGTTTTGCAGTCTGCCGGAACCGGTCGAACGGCATCCGACTGAATACTGAGCACCGGGAAAGTGGCCACAGTCAGCCCCGCTGCCAGCAGCATGGCGAACCATGACGACCGTCCTCGAAATGCCGGCGAGCCGCACCCCACGACTCCAATTCCCGTCACTGCCAGAATCAGCAGCAGTCCGAGCGGTCGGGCGAGGGCAGCCGACCGAATCTGCTCGCTGGTTTGTTCGCTGGCCAGCCAGACGTCGCGGCCACAGAATCCGCAGCAGGCAAGGATTGTCAGAAAACAGATGGCTCGCAGCGGCCCGGGCAGGCCGGGAGCCACTGTGAACAGCAGCAGCAGCGGAATGGTGAAGGCTGTGAGTGCGAGTGCAGCGGCAGCGGGCAGCGGGGCCAGTGAAAACAGCCAGCCATCGACGAGGCTGGTGCCCCACTGACGCTGCTCGGCCAGACTGCACATCAGCAGCACCGCCAGCCCGGCAGCAGCACCGCGGGAAATCGCGACCCAGCCAGGCGCATGGCTGGGCCGAAGCTGGGGCATAGGTGGCAGCAGACTGCGTCGAGGTTTCATGGCGGGCAGGTCCGGCAAACAAAGCGGGGAAGTTTTGTTACGGGGGAAGCATAGCGACTGGGTGGTCTGCGGGGACAGAGTGTTTTTGGGGCCACGGATGAGGGGGCGGATAAGGGTCGGGTGGGGCGCCACGGATGAACGCCGACAGGGGTGTTTTTTTTGCCACGGATGAACACGGATTTTCACGGATAAATCGCAGGCGGGGGTGAAGGGTTTTTGAACCGCGAACGGGACGAATGAACACAAGATGAGCGGGCGGGGCGGGGCACTTGATGGTTCGTACAGGATTTATGTGTCGTATATGTCGTATAGGACCTATAGGTCGTATGGTTGCACAGGCCAGGCGGGATCTGTCGCCGAGGTTGCTGCTGCGGCGTGTGGCTTGCGTCAGCGGTGTTCGGTGCGGCAGAATGGCGATGAAAACCTGCAGGGTGCAAAACGCTGTGTTCTGGCGGGATGGTGTTCGTGCTGGTCTGGAAGCGAAGAGGGGACATGCTGGACATGCAACGTTTGATGCTGCAGGTATTGCTGCCGGTGCTGCTGAGTCTTTCGGTGCTGCATGCGCAGGATGCTGCGAACGATCAGTTTACCCCGTTTGGTATTTATGCGGCGACTGCGCCGCGGGCTGCGGCAGCGGAACCGGTTGTGACCGGGTTGCCGCTGCAGCTGCAGCGGGGTGACCGCATCGCTCTGATCGGAAATACTCTGCTGGAAAGGTCTCAGGAGTTTGGTCACTTTGAGGCGATGCTGCAGCAGATGTATCCGGAGCTGCAGCTGGTGGTTCGGCATCTGGCATGGTCTGCTGATGAAATCGGACTGCAGCCGCGGCCGGCGAACTTTGCGGATACAGAACAGCATCTGGTTCACGAAAAGATCGATGTCATCATTGCGGCCTTTGGCTTTAATGAGTCGTTTGCCGGTGCAGCGGGTTTGCCTGAGTTTCAGCGGCAGCTTGCTGAGTGGCTGCAGTCACTGCGTACGAAATCCTTCAATGGTCGTTCTGCTGCGCGAGTCGTGCTGGTGTCGCCAATATCCTGCGAGAACATTGCTGGAGTTCCGGCGGCAGACCGGAACAATGCGAATGTGCAGCTGTACCTGCGGGCGCTGCAGCAGGAAGCGTCGCGGCAGCAGACCGGGTTTGTCGATGTCTTTACGGATACGGCAGCAGGCATGCTGAGCCCCGGCTCGGATCTGACTGTCAACGGGATTCATCTGAATCGCGAGGGCGATCTGCTGTTTTCACAAGTGCTGCTGAAAGGTCTGTTTCACCGCCAGCCGCCTGAGCCTGACGGAACGCTGCTGGAAACTGTTGTCAACAAAAATCAGCAGTACTTTCGCCGATTTCGGCCACTGAATACGTTTTACTACACCGGCGGTCGCAACAAGGATTACGGGTATCTGGATTTTCTGCCGGCGATGCGGAATTTTGATCTGCTGGTGAATCACCAGGACTCGCGAATTCACTCCCTGGCCGGTCAGCAGCCGCCGCAGCCGCCGTCAGAGCTGCCGGCACTGCCGGCGGTCAACCAAAGCCGTGGTGCGAACGAGTGGCTGTCAGCGGCTGACGAGCTGAAGGCGTTTCAGGTGGACCCGCGATTTGAAGTGTCGCTGTTTGCGGGTGAAGAACAGTTTCCGGATATAGCCAATCCGATCCAGATGCGCTGGGATTCGCGCGGTCGACTGTGGGTCAGCTGTTCCACGACTTATCCGCACGTGTATCCGGGTCAGGAGCCGCAGGACAAGCTGGTGATTCTGGAGGACACAGATGGAGACGGGCGGGCGGATGTTTCGCGGGTCTTTGCAGACAATCTGCACATTCCGCTGTCGTTTGAGTTTGGTGATGGCGGGGTGTATGTGTCAGAGCAGCCGCAGCTGACGTTTCTGCAGGACGTGGACGGCGATGACCGGGCCGATCAGCGGCAGGTGGTGCTGTCGGGATTTGGGACTGAGGATTCGCATCACGCCCTGCACGACTTCATCTGGACTCCGGACGGCGACCTGCTGCTGCGGGAGTCAGTATTTCATCATTCTCAGATTGAAACTCCGTGGGGCCCGGTGCGGCAGCAGAACAGCGGCTGGTTTCGCTGGGAGCCGGCGACTCATCGGCTGGTCAGTTTCGGCAGTTACAACAGTACGAATCCGTGGGGTGTGACGTTTGATGACTGGGGGCAGCACATGGCCAGTCATCCGGTATACGCCGCGGCGTTTCATTCGCTTGATCCGCCTTATCCTCAGCAGCATCCTGCACCTAAGGGCCTGCAGGCGTATTCGGGAGTGTGTGGTCATGAGCTGGTGGATCAGCCAACATTTCCGGCCGAGCTGCAGGGCAGTTTCATCAAGGTGCGTTACAAGCCGACGAATCGGGTAGAGATTCTGAAGTGGAAATCCGGTCCGAATGGTTACGAGGAGGAGTACACCGGCGACCTGCTGTTTTCTACGAATCTGAGCTTTATCCCGGTGGATCTGCAGTGGGGTCCGCGAGGCGATCTGTATGTGTGTGACTGGTACAACCCGGTGAAGGGGCACATGCAGTATTCATTGCGTGACGAGCGTCGGGATCGGCATTCCGGGCGAATCTGGCGAATCACGGCGCGGGGTCTGCCGCTGACTGCGCCGGCGGTGATTGCGGATGCGACGACTGAGCAGCTGCTGGAGCTGCTGAAGCGACCGGAGTATCGTGTGCGTTATCGGGCGAAGCGTGAGCTGCGTGAGCGGGACGTCGAGTCCGTGCGGGCGGCGCTGGGAACGTGGGCCGAGCAGCTGGATCCGGCAGACCCGCGATTCCGACATCATCAGCTGGAGGCTTTGTGGGCTTATCGCTGGGCGGGTCTGGCCACCATGGCTGCTGCTGTGGAGCTGTCGGAACCAGCGGTTCCGGAGGCGGGTCCTGCTGCAGAGGCGCGGCGCGTTCCTGTCAGCCTGCTGCGTCAGCTGCTGGTGTGTGAAATTCCTGAAGCGCGTGCTGCTGCGGCTCAGCAGCTGCGGTGGTGGCATCCGTGGCTGCCGGATGCGGCCGAGCTGCTGAATGCAGCGGCCAATGACGAATCGGGTCTGGTGCGGATGGAGGCGGCCATCGCGGCCAGCTACATCGGAACTCGCGCGGCCTTCGACGCCATGCAGGATGTGCTGAAGTATCCGCGAACGGGTGCTGTGGGCTATGCCATAACCTGCGCACTGGGTTCACGAACTTTGAAGCGATACTGGGAAGCGGATCCGCAGTCAGAGATTGCCAGGCTGCTGAAGGCGGCAGCCCGGGAAACTGAAATCAAGGAACCCAAACCGACGAAAGCGGAAGCGGCCTTTGATCGCCGTGCGAATCTGAAACTGGTGAATATCAGCTGTGTCCCCGAGCGAATGCTGTTTTCGCAGACTGAGTTTGTGGTGCAGCCTGGTCAGCCGATCAAGCTGGTGTTCACGAACGCCGATGCCACAGATCACAATCTGGTGATCGTGCAGCCGGGTGCTCTGGCTGAAGTCGGCGTGGCGGCCAACCTGATGGCGAAGGATCCGCGAAATGCGACGAGCGACTTTCTGCCGCCGGACAAGAGCGAGCTGATTTTGCAGGCGACAGCGATGATCGGCGGCGGTCGGTCGGCACAGATTGATGTGCTGCGTTTTGAAGCGCCACAGGAGCCGGGGCTGTACCCGTATGTCTGTACGTTTCCGGGTCACTGGATTGTGATGAACGGCCTGATGGTGGTAGCGGGCAGTGAGCAGCAGGCGCGTGAGCTGCTGGAGTCTGGTCGTCCGGCGCTGGTGCGGGAATGGACGATGGCGGATTTTGGGGACTTTGAAAATCAGGTGCTGCCCAAAACGGATGAAGTGCTTTCGCGGGGTCTGGCGGCCTTCGTGAAGGCTCGCTGCAATCAGTGTCATGTGGCGGCTGGTCAGGGAATCAATCTGGGGCCGGATCTGACGGAATCGGTGAAGCAGCTGAGGGGTGTCGAGCTGCTGCGGCAGATTCTGGAACCGTCGCTGAAGATTCACGAGAAGTTTCAGTCGCAGCAGTTTGTGCTGAACGACGGTCGCGTGTTTACGGGGGTTGTGATGCAGGAAACTGAGCGGCAGGTGAAGATTGCTGCCAACCTGCTGACCCCGAATACTCTGACAACATTTTCGCGGGCGGACATTGAGGAGCGGGTGCCGCTGACGATTTCTCCGATGCCGGCGGGGCTGCTGAATTTTCTGACGAAGCAGGAGATTTTGGAGCTGCATGCGTATGTGGAGCGGGGTGATTTTCGTTTGCCTGAGCATCTGCGGAAGCAGCATTTACCGGGTCAGCAGAGCGAGCGGCAGTAGTGCCGCGAGCGGGGCCACGGATGTTTTTTGTGCCACGGATTTTTTAGCCACGGATGAACACGGATTGCCACGGATAATCGCAAGGGTGGTTTTGAACCAGGAAGGGATACGAATGCGTTGGGGCGGCGTGGGGCGTCTGCCAGGCCGGAGGGGTTCACAGGACCTATGGGGCTCATAGGTCCTGTAAGACCTGTGTGATCTGTTGCCAATGGCTGCACAAGGCGAGCCGCGGACGGGAGTCCGCGGGTGCCGGTCAGTGCGGCAATGGTCAGTGAATTCGCGGGCCTGACTGGGTTGGCAGGGTGACGGGTGGGCAGGGGGGGAAGGTTGTGCGCGGTTGTGGGCGGTCGTGGGCGGCTGACCGGTGTGTGTTGCTGCAGGGGCCACGTGCTAAAAATTTCGAACGCTCGCTGCGCTCGCGTTTGAAAATCACACAGAATCGCCATAAACGCAGTAACGCAGGAATCGCAAGTGTAAAGGGAACAAGGGGTTAAGGTTTTCGAATCGCAGCCCTGGCGAGCCGACAGCCGAAGGTGTGGTCCGAAGCGGAAGGACCGCTGTCATAGCGACACGAGCAACGCGCGAGGATCGCACCGTGGCGGAACGAGCCGCCGCGCAACACACGGCCGACGCCATCCGTCCCGGCGACACTGCTGGTGTGTTCCCACACATTCCCCAGCATATCCCGCAGGCCAAAACCGTTTCCGGGCAACTGGCCCACCGGGTGCGTTTTGTCGGAGGAGTTCTCGCCAATCCAGGCATAGTGCGGCAACAGCGCCCGGTCGTTTCCCCCCCACCAAACAGGCTGCCGGTCGCCCGGTCGATCCTGACCTCCGCGGCAGGCATACTCCCATTCCCACTCATCAGGAAGCCTGCCGTGCAGCCAGAAGCTGAGCATTGTGGCGTCCCAGTGGCTGACATGGATGGCCGGACAGCGGGGATCCGGGCTGTACCTATCGTAATCCTCAAAATCCTGGGCGTGCCGGGGATCGAACAGTGCATACAGTCGCCGTGTTACCGGGACAGCAGACAGCTGAAAGGCTGCGGTTAAATGACGTTCCTGCGGCGGATTTGGCAGACCCCACAACAATATATGCCTGGTTTCGAGGGTGTGGCCGGTCCAGAATTGCTTTCCGGCTGCCGACTGACAGTCCTGCCAGCAGTCTTCCAGGTCTTCCCTGCAGATGGCAGGTTCGCGGGTATCCCGAAATGTCAGGTATTCGCTGAGGAACAGTCGCAGGGTTTGTTCGCTGTCGCTGGCCGGTTCGTTGAGGTCGGCCGTCGGGTTGCGGTGTGCGGCCGCAGTCACCTGTTGTGCGTCGGCCATGGCCTGCTGCACATCCGTGGTTTCCCAGTCAGGTTTTTGCAAAAAGCCGGCTCGCTGCAGCAGTCGCGGGAGGGCCAGGGTCATCAGTTCGGTCGGACGCGGGGTGGCATGTGGTCCATTGAACAGCGTGTGCATGAGTGCGTCCCAGCGTTCGAGGGCGTTTTTGTCGCCATCGATTCTGAAGGCGTCATCCGGCATACCGCAGAGAAACCGCCAGAGTTCCAGCAGTTCCGGGTGTCTGGCCGGATGGTCTTGTGGCCAGGACAGTACCCGGCTGTGTTTGTCGGCCAGCCAGTGCAGATCATCCTGAGAACCGTGTCTGAGGAACCAGAGTGCGGCGAGGAAGTCGCGCTGCGTGGTGACTCGCCATTTGAGCTGTTTAATTTCCTGGATTGTGATGCAGGCGAATTCGACGTACTGTGTGCCGAGTCGGTGCAGTTTTTTCAGCAGTTCCTGGGCCTGCTGTCGTGTCATGTCGGGCTGTTCGCAGACGGCAGCGATACGGGGGTGCAGGATTTCCCAGGCTCGTTTGTTCAAGGGCAGGATTCTGGCGGTTTCGCGCTGCTGGGGTTGCTGTACCTGCTTTGAGACGGTGGCCCGGGACACAGCCGCCATGAACCGGCCGTCGCCGGTGTTCTGAGGAATTCCCTGGACTGACAGGAACGCGGCGGCTCCCAGCACACTGAGGATCTGATTGGGGGTGAGGTCAATCTGGGGTGTGTCCTGTCCTGGTTTGAGGTTGTCGAGGCAGAGTGCCTTGTAGTTGCTGGCCCAGTAGATGTCAGCCAGTGTTCTGAGTTTGGCAAGTTCGGTTTCGGGCAGTGTTCTGAGGACTTCCAGTGTTCTGGGGTTAAGTTCCAGACCGGGTTGCAGCTGTTTTAGCTGCAGCAGCAGTTTCAGTCCCAGGACTCGTTCCCGCTGTGCCTGGTCAAAGACTTCGACAACGCAGAATTCCCAGTCGGACGCTTTGCTTTCGCGTGTTTTGGCGAACAGCGGCCACCAGTAATCCTGAAACACGGCGTACGGTCGTCCGGCGACGACACAGTGAACGCGGGGGTGGAAGTCCAGAAAGCGACGCAGTGCCTGGACGAGACGGCGTCCGTCACTGAGGGCCAGTTCATCCAGTCCATCGATGGCGATGGTCAGTTTTCCGGTATCGATCAGGTCACAGATCCACGCCAGCAGCTGCTGTGCTGGCGGGGGAGTACTGTGCCGGTCGCCGGGAAGTGTCAGCAGGTCTTTTGCTCGTTCTGCAAGCATGGCGGGCCAGTCATCAGCCCTGTGGGGGAGATCACTGAAATGCAGTGGCATGACCAGCTGATCTGGCGTGCAGTGTTCGCGAACAAATACCAGCTGTTCAAGGCACCTGGATTTGCCTCCACCTGCGAGCGCGGTGATGCAAAGTCGCTGTCCGCGAGTGTTGTGGTGAGGGTTTGGCGGATTGCCGGCACAGATCAGGTACTGCAGACGGTCGGCGACTGGAACCCAGTGGTTTTGTCTGTCGGCATCGGCATGATGGTCCGGCAGATCCCGCAGTGCTTTGTGCAGATCGGGCAAAGCGTTCAGGTAGAGGAATTCGAGAGTATTTTGTCGCTGTGTGTCGTTCAGCTGCAGTCTGTAGAGCTGCTGGTCAGGGATGAACTGGGGGTTGGTCATCTGGTGGTATCCGGTTCGCAGGTACGGTATCTGAGGTCCGACAGCACTGCAGAGGGTGAAAGGCAGCCCCGCAGGGTGGATAGTGCAAAATTCTTGTGGATATTGAAAGCGTTGGGTGGGCGGGGGGGGGCGATTGCCAGGTGATGAATGTTCACAGGGCCCATAGGTCCTGAAAGACCTGTGTGATCTGTGGCCCATAGCTGCACAAGGGGACCGGGACTGCTGTGGCGTGCCGGTATTTTCGGTTTAGGGCTCAAGGGGGGCTGGTGGTTGCACAATTGCTGACCAGCCGGCAGAATTCTCGCCATGCAGCATCCTTATTCAGACATCCCGGAACTGGCTCAGACAGGCGCATCGATCGGAGTTTTACGGATTCCGGTGGAGCAGGACGTTCCATTCACAGCGCGGGTGCGGGCGATTGTGGATGCGCCCGAATTTCAGCGGCTCCGCCAGATTACTCAGCTGGCACTGGCTTCACGTGTCTATCCCGGTGCGACTCATACGCGTTTCGAACACGCTCTCGGCGTGTATCACAATTCGCTGCGTTACCTGTGGCAGCTGGGGCGCGACAGCCGGTTTGTCAGCACCGTTTCTGTGCATGATGCTGAAGTGCTGATCGTGGCGGCTTTGCTGCATGACATCGGACACTGGCCGTTCTGCCATCCGATCGAGGACATGGCGCTGCCTCAGATGCCGCCGCACGAAGCGTTTGCTCGTGAGTTTATCGGTCCGGGAACGGAACTGGGGGATGTGCTGCAGAGTGCCTGGGGGATTGCTCCGGAGGAAGTGCTGGACGTCCTGGTCGCTCGCACGTCGACTCCTTCCAGCCGTCTGCGGCGTTCGATCCTGTCCGGTCCGATTGATATCGACAAAATGGATTACCTGGCGCGGGACAGTCAGCACTGCGGTGTGCCGTACGGTCGGCATTTTGACCGGCATCGTCTGATGAATTCGCTGATTGTGAATGCGGCCGGCGATGGCCTGGCGATCACTTCGAAGGGCCGCACGGCGGCCGAAATGATGGTGTTTGCTCGTTACGTCATGTTCACCGAAGTGTACTGGCATCATGCAGTGCGCAGTGCCACGACGATGTTTGCGCGAGCATTTCTGGAGCTTTTGCCGCAGCTGGATTTGAATGAGCTGTTTCGGATGTCTGAGTCCGATCTGATTCGGCAGCTGCGCAGTGTGGCGGCGGGCAGTGCGGCTGAAAGGCTGACGGAGGGTCTGTTTGGACTGCGACGGGGGCTGTACAAGCGGGTGGCTGAGTACAGCATCTTTCACGAGGAGGGGCTGTACCGTCAGTTTCGACAGATGAACTGTCAGCAGCTGGCGGCGTGTTCCGAGCGGCTGGCCGAGCATTTGGGGGCAGCGGCCGGATATGCGGCTGGCCGCCTCGATCTGCTGGTGGATGCTCCGCCGCAGCACCGCGAGGTGGAATTTCGAGTGGACATCTTTCTGCCGTCTGAGCAGCGATTCAGGCCGCTGCGTGAGGTGTCACCGATTGTCGATTCGATGGCGCGTACCCAGTTTGATGACTGTGTAAAGAAGGTCCGCCTGTTTGCGACTCCGGAGCTGCGTGATGCGATACGTTCGCGTCTGAGTCCGCAGCAGACCGACGAGATTGTGTCGCGCGTGGCCGGGGGCTGAGCCACGGCAGTTTAGCGGGCAGTCAAGGTGGGGAGGGGGGGCAGGCAGCGGTCGGGGCACGGGCAAAAAAACAGCCGGCGGGTGTGAGCCGCCGGCCGGGAAGGATCTGGATGGCTGTCAGGCTTCAGCTGAACAGCTGCGGGATGACTCGACCGTCACGCACGATCATCACCGGTCGGCCGGTGGATGTGTGGTATTCATAGGTGTGGTCGATGCCCATCGCGTGGTAGAAGCTGGCGGCCACATCGTCAGGTGAATAGCCCTCGTGCTTCGGCATTGAGGCGGTTTCGTCGCTTTCACCCAGGACCTGACCACCACGGACTCCGCCACCGCCCAGCAGCATGAACATGTTGCGTGGATAATGGTCGCGACCGTTGCGAGTGGAATTGATTTTGGGGGTACGCCCGAATTCACCGGTGACGTAGACCACAGTGGAGTCCAGCAGTCCGCGAGCAGCCAGTCCGGTGAACAGTGCTGACAGGGCTTCATCCAGCGGCGGCAGCTGGCGGGTCTTCAGGGCCGTCCAGTTGTCGTTGTGGGTATCCCAGCCGCCGTTGCTGACTGTCACGAAGCGGACGCCCGATTCCACAAGTCGCAGTGCCAGCAGGCAGCTGGCCCCCAGCGGAGTGGCGCCGAACGCTTTGGAAAACTCGGGAGATTCCTTCGAGATGTCGAACGCTTCACGAGCCTTTGTCGATGAAATGACGGTATGTGCCTGGCGGCCGAATTCATCCATGCCGTCCAGCAGCTGACTGTCCTTTTCAACATCGCTGAAGGTGCGGTCGATCTGGGTCAGCAGGCCGCGACGACGCTCCAGATCTTCCACAGTCAGGCCACCGGCCATCGTGATGCCGCGGACGCGATAGGCCTGGCCCACGACCGGGGTTGAGGTGGTGTTCATCGGAGCATATTTGACACCCAGATAGCCGGGACGCTGTGAGCTGTTCGGGATGGCGACAAACGATGGCAGTTCGTCCTGCCCTGGTCGTTCTTTGGTGATCACAGCACCGTAACCGGGGAATTCGAGTGACGGCAGCGGACGGTTGCCGGTGTTCACGTATTTTGTACCGAGTTCGTGAGCGGCCACCGAATGCGAAACGCCTCGCAGCAGCGTGAATTTGTCCATGCAGGCCGCCAGCTTCGGCAAATGCTCGGAGATCGTCACGCCTGACAGACACGTCTGAATCGGATTGAATTCACCACGGTACTCAGAAGGAGCATCAGGCTTGAGGTCGAATGTGTCCATGTGCGATGGACCACCATTCAGATTGACAAAGATGGCTGCTTTGCCTTTGGCGTTCGGATTGACGTGACTGGCGGCTGCCAGCCGGGAGTAGCTGGCCAGAGTCAGTCCGGTGGTGCCAAACACACCGGCTCGCAGAAAGTCGCGTCGAGTTGTGCCGTCACAGTTTTTGAAGATTGCCATTGAAGTGCTCCGGAAAAAAGGGGATGCCGTGTATGGGGGGCTCGGGCTGGAAAGCCCGAGCTACGTTTTTGTGGGTTGCAGTGGGAACTAAGGATGCTGGTGTTGTGTGTGCTCGGGCTGGAAAGCCCGAGCTGTGGTTCGAGGGTTGGGGTTAGTGGTTGACGATGAATTCGCGGGTGTTCAGCAGTGCCCAGAGGACGCCGCGAATCCCTTCCACCGGGTCTTTTGATTCAGAGATCCAGGTTTTTGCGGTCTGCAGTTCCGAATCGGTGGGCATTCGGGACAGAGTTCTGAGCCAGGCGTCGGTGATGATGGTGTCGGTGTTGAGCTGTGTGGTGGCAGCGGCAGCGACATCGGCCGAGTCAGGCTGACTGTCCTGCTGCGGATCCGCTTCGATGACTCCGCGAGCAACGGCCTGCTTTCGCAGTGTGCGAATCTGGTTTTTCAGTGAAGCGATCTGCTTTTCTGACTGTTTCTCTTCGGCGGCGGCCAGCTGATCTTCCAGTTTTTTCAGCTGTTCCTTGAAACGTGCTTTCAGCTGGGTGCGATTACGGGCCTGCTGTGCGGCAGCCGCGTCATCACTGCTTTTGCGGGTGAACTGCAGGCCGTTTTGTTTGCAGGTTTCTGCCAGCCAGCCATCCTGGGCATCCAGCATCGACAGTACCTGGCCATCATTCTGTACAAAAATCGTCTGCAGCAGGCTGGGTTCGTCCGAACGATCGCAGTCACAGTTGCTTTCGCGGATTGAGCGACCGAAGACGGTCAGAGCATAATCGGCGGGGTTGCGATTGCGCTGCCGCAGTCCGGATCCCGGGATAGAAAGAGCTCGTTTGTCCAGCGCCGTGACGAATTCGGAATTCTTTTCGGTGCTGAGTGAAGCCTGCATCATGATGTCCCAGGCGATTTCGGCGGGCAGGCGTCGGGGCACTGCGCGACTGAAGTTGCGTTCGTCCTGGCGGTTGGTGGAGTTGGGGATCCAGCTCAGCTGATAAGTGCGGCTGTTCAGAATCTCACGGTGCAGCCACTTCATGTCGAACTGATGTTCGATGAAGCCTTTTGCGAGGTAGTCGAGCAGCGGGGCATTGACAGGCGGGTTGGCCAGGTTCAGGTCATCAGCTGGCTGGACGATACCCACATTGAAGTAGGAGGCCCAGACGCGGTTGACGAAGGCTTTGGCGAACAGCGGGTTTTCCGGTGAGCGGAGCCAGTCCATCAGCGGCTGTCGGGCATCTTCGAACTGCGTGAGATCAACGACCGGACCGGCCAGTACTTTGGCGGTGGCCGGAGCCGGTCCGTTGCCGCGTCGCTGCGGCGGAGCATTGGGGCGGTTGCGGGCAGCGGCACGGGCCTGAACCTTCGTTGTGTAAACTTCGCCCAGTGGCACCGTTGCACCCTTCGCCAGCTGCTCGGCAAGGACTCGCCGCAGGTCATTGCCCTTCAGGCCTTCGGTTCCGGCCAGTTCAGCCAGCATTTTGTCGTAGTCGGCTTTGGCATCAGGTCGGGCATTCTGGCGACCGGTGGTGGCCTTGAAGAAACCTTCGAACTGTTTGAAGTCGTCCTGAGTCCACTGGTCAAACGGATGTTTGTGGCACTGAGCACACTGGATGCGGGTGCCAAGGAAAGTGTACGCGAAGGCAATCACGCGATCTTCGGAGGACTGGAAATTCTGGCGGGCCCAGAAATGGGCCAGTCCCTGGCGTTCGGCGTACCCGGAAGCTCCGGGGCCATCCTTGTGATACAGCTTCGAAACATTCTCGCAGTACTGCTGATAGGTTTCGCCAGGATTGCGGCTGTTGGCCAGCACAATTCCCTCGACGATGCGGTCCCACGGCATGTTTTCTCGAACGCGTTTTTCGACCCATTCGTACCATTGTTTGGAGGCTTCGGCCTGCACCGGGGTGACGTTGTTCAGCTTGTCGTCGCTGTTGCCCGTGATATCGCAGATTTTTGTGGTCCACCAGGCGACGTAGCCCGGTCGTTCCAGCAGTTCGTCGATTTTGCGGGAGCGTTTGTCGGGGGACTGATCTGCGAGGAATTCGCGGATTTCTGCGGGTGTGGGCAGGGTGCCGGTGACATCGAGGCTGGCGCGGCGAAGGAATTCGGCATCGGTGCAGGTGTCTGACTGAAGCACGCCGATTTTGCGAAGTTTCTGTACGACCAGTTCGTCAATTTTTGTGGGTGCTGCGACCTGCGGGTACTGGTCGCCGTATTGCGGAGTGACCGGGCGAATGACGGGTACGGGGACGACTGCACTGTCGTAGAAAGCGACCACGTGTGTGTCGCCTGGTTCGGCAGCGGTAACCAGGCCCCCGGCGGTGATGTCGGCAATCTGGTCATCATTGGTCTGGAAGCGACACAGTGCGGTGACATCTTCGCGAACTCCATTGGACCAGACGGCAACGGCTGTCAGCGGCTGTTGCTGACCTGCAGCGCTGAACAGGATTTCGGCGGGCGTGACGTCGAGCTTAACGAGTGTGGGCGGATCCTGGATTCGCGGCGGGGCGCCGGCCTGCACCCAGCGCTGCATCAGGTGATGTTCCCAGCTGCCCGGTTTCAGTCGCTGCCCGCCTTCGTGCTGAATTTCCATCAGGCCCTTTTGCAGGATCAGGCTTTGAGCAGCCGTTTCGGTATCGACGCGACCGTAGAGTTCAGCATGGTCGGTGGCGAAGTCGTATCCGAACAGCGACAGTCTGAATCCTCCGCGTCCCTGGAACGAGCCGTGGCAGGCGCGGCCGTTGCAGCCGAGCTTGCCAAGCAGCGGGACGATGTGTTTCTGGAAGTCCGGGACTTCTGCGACCTCTGCAGCGGCAAATCTTTGTGCCACTGAAG
This sequence comes from Planctomycetaceae bacterium, assembly GCA_046075365.1. Lineage (GTDB taxonomy): Bacteria > Planctomycetota > Planctomycetia > Planctomycetales > Planctomycetaceae > SXXK01. Next base: position 1,863 of record JBJTPZ010000221.1, on the reverse strand, counting down.
GTACAACGGTTGTCGCGGGTTCATCAGCGTGAAGGCTGGTGTTGCCGGCAGCCAGCAGGGCCACCAGCAGAACGAGGGGAGTGTAAATTCGCATGCGAGTTTCCTCAGTCCTTGACTGAATATAACGAACGTGGCATCAGCGTGAGCCTGGAGAGGGGCTGGTTGCTGCCGGTTCCTTTTCTGATGACTTCTTAGCGGTCGTTTTTTTGTCGCCAGTACTGTTGGTTTTCTGTTTTGTAGTTTGTTTTGCGGCGGTGGTGGCGCGGCGTGAGAGCTGTTCCCATTCTGCCTGAACTCGCTCAGTTTCCGGCTGCCTGAAGGATTGCAGTTGTTCGTCGAGTTTTTGCAGTTGTTCGGTCAGTCGTTGTTTTTCGGACTGTGTTTGTTCCAGTCGCAGCTGTTGTCGGCTGGCGATCAGTTCGCGAACTTTGGCTTCGGTTTCAGCATCCGGTTTGCGGGACCAGCGGGCCATCAGTACGCGGATCTGGGAATCCACCTGCCATGCACGAAGCTGTGTTTCGTAGCGAGCGGGGCTGCGTTCTTTCAGTCGCTGGATGGCCTGAGTCTGTGGCACCAGTTCCCGAAGGGCTCGTTCAAATTCCGCCGGACGCGACTTTTGCAGCTGCGTCAGCAGGGCCGCCAGTTCCGGGTGATGTTCAGCGACGAATGTCTGAGCAGCAGCGCGTTCCTGGTCAGAGATTGCGGGCCGTGCCGGGGCAGCGACACCGGGTGCCGGCTGCTGTGCCGAGATTGTGCCGGTCAGCAGGGTGAACAGGATGAGGGAGCTGTAAGACAGGGAGTGCGACATGCCTGGGACTGTATGCTTTCGAGGAGTGTTCAGAACAGGGCTTCTTCTTCGTCATCGGCAGTGTGCTTGCCGTCTTCACCGGATTGCTCGTCCAGGTCGAGCGCAGTGAGCAGCCAGTCCGGTGGTTCCGGCAGATCGTCAGCGGGGGGCCAGGGATCACTGTCTGCAGGACGCAGCTCGGGGTTTTCAGACTGCAGCAGAGATGACAGCGTGACCGCGTCACTGAGCTGTTCGGGGTGCCCCGAACGGACCGCAGTGCAGATGAGTCCAAGTGCGGAGAGTGCTGCGACAGTGGTGGTGGCGACGAGCAATCGGCTGCGAGTGTTGCGGCGAGCCCCGGGGCTGAGCGTCGGTGGGGCTGGCGGTGTCATTGCCTGAGCTGGCGGTGTATGACGCAGTGTGAGCAGCAGCTCGGTGGTGTCCGCCAGCTGCTGGCAGAGCTGCTCGTCGTGCAGCAGCAGGTCTTCCAGCTGAGTCTGCTGAGCGGGAGTGAGTTCTCCGAGGGCGCAGCGGGCGAGCAGCCAGGCGGGGTCTGAGGATGTATCCAGGTTGTTTTGCATGTCAATTCCACTGGTCATCAGAAGGAATTGTGGGGGAGTTATTCGTCAAGCAGCTGTCGAAGTTTTCGATCTTCGCGAAGTCTGAGGAGACCACGACGCATCCAGGTGAGCACTGTGCCGAGTGGCAGATTCATCTCTGCGGCGATTTCGGCGAACGTTTTGCCTTCGTAGATACGGCGGTGAATGACTTGTTGCTGATCGGCCGGCAGGTTTTTGAGGGATTCTCGGACGGCCTGCCGGACTTCTTCACGGATGAGCAGCTGTTCTGGTTCGCGGTCAGCATCGCCGGATCTTCCGGGTGGACTGCTGGCCAGTTCTGTGTTGACTGAGTGATCGCTGCTTTCCGGGGCTGGCGAGTTCAGTCGTTTTTGTTCGCGGAGGACGCCACGAGCTTCATTGAGGGCAATGCGGAACAGCCAGCCTTTGAGGGTTGGCAGTCTGACGGCGTGTGCCGCCTGAATTGCCTGAACAAATGTTCTCTGATAAGCGTCTTCT
>JBJTPZ010000220.1:0-1556 GCA_046075365.1 Planctomycetaceae bacterium | reverse complement strand
GCAGCACTGAACATGATTGGTCCGCCGGTGGGTGATCCGCAGGCTCCGATTCGTCCGCTGCCGCCGCAGCACCGGGAAACTCTGGCGAAGCTGCTGCGGAACCTGGGGTATCAGGTGGAGAGTGATCAGTGATCAGTGGATGTGGGGCTGCGGGCGGTTGGACTCACGCGAAGCCGCGAAGGGGGGACGCAACGGACAGTGTTCGGTGTTCGATCAGGTTGCCGCGGTTGGTTCTCTTTGTAGCTCGGGCTTTCCAGCCCGAGCCCTGTGCTGGTTTTTTTGACCGTTTGCGTGGCGGATTTTCAGGTTGTCTGGCCCCCTCACCCCCGACCCCTCTCCCCCGTTTCACGGGGGCGAGGGGAGCAAGGAGTGATCAGTGAGTTGCAGGGTGGTGGGTCTCACGCGAGGCTGCGAAGCAGTGAGGGGAAACGCGCAGTGCAGAGGGGATCTGTGTGGTGACGTGGCGGATTTGTTTTTAACGTTCTGGAATCGATGTTTTGTGGTGTGGACGCCGGGGTCCTGCGTGATTGGCATGGGCTGGGAGCGATCGGTACACTAATGGGCTGTGGTTCAGTGATTCCCGCCCATTTGGGTGCTCCTGCAACAGAAACTATTTTATGGCAAAGCCTCTGTTTCGTGGCGTCTGTGCCTCGTCTGTGACTCCTTTCCATCCGGATGGATCATTGTGGCTTGAGCGATTGCAGCCGCATATTGACTGGCTGATTGGGGAGGGCGTGAATGCGATCTCGCCTTTGGGCAGTTCGGGCGAGTTTCCGGCATTGGAGTGTGATGATCGGCGGCGTGTACTGGAGGCTGCGATTCAGGCGGTGGCAGGTCGTGTTCCGGTTGTTGCCGGGACTCATGACTACTCGACGGCGCGCACGATCGAATTGAGTCGATTTGCCGAGCGGTGTGGGGCGGATGCATTGCTGATCGTACCACCCTATTACATGGCACCGACTCCGATCCAGGTGATGGATCATTATCGGCGGATTGCGGAGCAGGTATCGATACCGATTCTGGTGTATCACAACATCCCGCTGACGTCGGTGGATCTGACGACGGATCATTTGCTGCAGTTATTTGAGGAGCGGGCGATTGCGGGAGTGAAGATGTCGCATCCGGAGCCGGATCGGCAGTGCCAGCTGCTGCAGGCAGCCGGGGGACGATTTGCGGTTTATGCGGGGATTGACACAGCAGCGTTTGAGGGGCTGTGTCACGGTTCGCACGGCTGGATTTCAGGCATTCCCAGCACTGTCCCCAGACCGGCTCGCAGGCTGTATGAGCTGATTGCGGTGGATGGCAATCTGCCGGCTGCTCGCGAGCTTTGGACTCAGCTGGCTCCGCTGATGCGACTGCAGTTTCAGGCATATCATTCGCGTGGCGAAGGGGCTCACTGGTTCAGCACGATGAAGGCAGCACTGAACATGATTGGTCCGCCGGTGGGTGATCCGCAGGCTCCGATTCGTCCGCTGCCGCCGCAGCACCGGGAAACTCTGGCGAAGCTGCTGCGGAACCTGGGGTATCAGGTGGAGAGTGATCAGTGATCAGTGGAT
>JBJTPZ010000219.1:0-3955 GCA_046075365.1 Planctomycetaceae bacterium | reverse complement strand
ATCGAATTGATCGAAGGTACGCGGGCCCAGACTTCAAATATTGACAACTACCTGCAGCGGCTGGGACTGGCACTTGAAGATGACTTCAACAAACAGTTCTACCAGCCCGCCTTCCGCCGCGCTCAGGAAGCCAGCTACTTCTATGACGTCAGCGTCGGACAAATTGAAACCACCAGCATCGTGGCCAACAACCGCGAATTCGCCAAAGTCAGCCCACAGGCCACAATGGAATTCGACCTGCCCAAACGCGATATCCTCATCAATGAAGCCGCTAACTCCGCACTGGCAGCCTACAACGACTACGGAGCCCTGCTGGGAGATCCCAACTTCGTCACCCTGCTCAAACTGTACGGCGGTCAGTCTCCCGCCAACAGCTTTAACGGACTGGGATCACCACAGGTCATTCGACCGCTGCCCGGACTGCCCTCCGGTACCGATTCCCAGTTTATGAGTTCCACCACCGGCAACTCTCCCAAAATCGGTTCCAGCCTCGAAGCCCTGATTCCTGACCCAGCCGTGGTCAAATTCGAAACCGGCACGGGTTATGAAATCCGGCCCGTCATTCAGCCGGACGGACAGGCCGTTGTCTTCCATTTTGATTACCTCTACTCCACCAGCATTCGCGAACCCGTGCGAGCCGACGAGAAGCATCTTGGTCGAGTTCGACAGCACTACATTGACACTGACATCGTCAGCGGCAACTATGAACTGCGAGAAGTCAGTACCTACCGCGTTGCCCTGAAGGCCGCTCGCTCCTCAAGAGGCGTGCCGTTCCTTGAGGACGTGCCGGGACTGGGAGTTCTGTTCCGACCTGCCGTGAACTCCGAATCATCACTGCAGGAAAACATTATCCTCTCACAAACCGTGATCTACCCGACTCTCTTTGACCTCATGGGGCTGCGCTGGGCGCCAGCTGTGTCCGACCTCGATTCGCTGGCTCTGCAGGAACGTAAGTTTGTGACATCTGAACGAGAGCATGTGCTCCGCAACGAAGTGTTCGATACCACCTCGCGTCGCGTGGACGAATTCCTGCGTATCGAAACGGAAAGACGCCGCCCCGACCTGTACCGCTCACAGCGGGTCATACCGACTGAACACCCGCTGCAGTACGAAGCACACCCGGAGACAATGATTTACGAGAATTCAGCTCCGGTTGCCGAGCCGCCGCAGAATCACGGTCACTCCGCACTGCAGCAGCCAGGTGAACCGGTGCCAGCAGTTCCCGGGGCCAGCGACATTCAGCCAAACGGGCTGCCACCGGTGCACCCATCGTCATGGTCTGGCGCAAACCAGGGATCAGGTGGCCAGACCCTACGTTCCCACACCACGGGATCCCGTAACTCCGGACACGCCTCCCTCGATTCAACACTGCCCGCCAAGGCTGGTCCCCTGCCGCGACGTACCAGCCCGACTCGCCCCCCTCAGAAACAAGGCAACAGTTGGGCAATACCCGGAATTCGTCGCTGATATCGCGGTGGTCGCCCGACCGATTTGAACCTTGAGCCATTCGCTGGACCTGGCCCCTACGGCTGATGCAGGAGCACGGAAATCATGACTGGTGGTACACGCAGATGGCTGATGCAGTTGCTGGCTGGCTTCGCAGCACTGCCCAGGATCACGGCTGCCGACGACCTCTTCTTCGGCAGAAAACTGAAAAGTCGCTGCTGCCTGCCGGATTACGGCTACGACCAGACAGCCTTCAGCAAACCGGTCACCGGGCGCAGCCTGAGACCCGTGTCGGCCGCAGCAAATTCCGTTGCAGCCGATACGAACCCGACGGCGGCAGTCGCACGCCGGGTGTTTCAGATCCGCCCGAGCACGCTGGCCGCCGACCACTGCTCCGTTTCCGGACTCACCGTCACTCTGGCCTCCAGCGGTGAATGGATGCTGTCGTGTACTGCAGCCCAGGATCCCGCGTCGGTCGAGCCGAATCGCCGTGCGCAGTTTGAAAGATTTCTTCGCAACGAATTCCGCCTGCAGCTCAGACCAGTGCTGGTGGGCTCCGCCGTCGCTGCGGACAATGCATCGATCGGTCCGCAGGAACTTCAGCTCTGCGAAGATCAGACGTTCTGGGTGCGAAAGGGCGAAATTCGCAAACTGGCACTGCAAGGCACCTCTCTGGAACTAACCAGACACTTCGCCGATATCGAACAGATGAACGTCCACTTTTCCATTCGCTGATGGATTGAAGAAGAGCCATCGCACACTGTTTTTCGGAGTTCGGACGATGCTCGCTGCCCTTGCTCACTCCCGTCGCAGAATTCTCAGCCTGACCGCCGCACTGTCTCTTACAGGACTGAACATCTGTTTCGCAAACGATGGAGCTGCCATTACCCCGGCAATCAGCCCGGTTGATGAAATTCAACTGATCCTGCCTGCCAACAGTCGTGAATTTCGCCCGGAGGCGGTTGTGACCGGGCAAAAGGTCGAGATTCCGCCAGCGATCCTCGTGCACAAATCATACTACTCGGGAGACCGGGATTTCCGAGCCCAGGCGTTTCCGGGAGGCCCCACGCTTGTCGTTGTCCAGAACCCCGAAAACGGCAGGCAGGAGTGCCTTGAACTTCAGATGCCCGCCGGATCACCCCGTGTCTTCTACAGACGGCACTGGATAGACTACCACTTCGGTTCGCAAATCGTGCGGATTCAGTTCTGCCACCCCCTGCACCCCAGGCGAGAGCAGCCACCACAGGTCAAATATCTGAAAGCCACCAGTGATCTGCGTCAGCCAGCGCCGGAGTGTGCTGATACAGCCGCCGGACAGTGGTTCGAAAAAACCGGCCTGCCCTCGCTGGCCAAAGGCTCCGGGGACACAGCGAAGGCACTGGCCGACAGTGCCGCTGGCGGCATCCGTACCGTCGGCGAAACAGCACTCAAGCCCATCCGGCAGCTGCGCGACTCCACTATCCTCAGCCGATTTGCCAGTGCCAATCCCGAAGAAGAGGCACGAAAACTGCGAGACTCCAGCGTCCGCCAGGCCCAGCAACAGGCCGAACGCGTCAGTGGATCCATTCCCACGCAAAGGTGAGAGACTGCGATTTCAACGATCACCTGACCAATCTGGCGGGTGCAGCATGACACCGAAGTGACGGCAAAGCACAGTGCGCAGCCATGACTTTTTCTGACCGCATGGCCGGTAAGATCTCACTGAATCGCCGCAGGCACCCGCAGCCGCTCGCAGAAAAAAATGCGTTTCTGCATTTTTCTTCCGTTTTTTGAGTCACAAAGACTGCGGCAGTCACGCCTATTAGTCATCAGACCAGCGCTGGGAACAGCGGTTTCAAGACCCGCACTTCCACGGGTTTGACCGCGCGCATAATGAGGGGTGTCATAGTTAACTCCCCCAGCTTCGTTTCCTTCGGAAATTTTAACTCAACGGAATTTCCTTCCCCGTCTGCTTCCACTCGGACTTTTGTCAACTCGTTTTGTCCGATCGCGAGGTTTCGAGGGTTTCATCAAGGTCTTCCGTGATTGCAGATGGAAGGACACGACCGTGAATGTCACGGTGTGATCGGGCTGCAGTCAAGACCTGCAACGAGCGGCCGACCGGGTGGCAAGGAGCGCTGCCTTTCCAGTCGTGGCGTCGCTGCTAAAGCTCGACGGACATGGCCCTCCGAGCCACTGGCGCAGCGAGCGGGGCTGCAAGGCCATGTGGGAGTCACAGTCTTGCCAGTTTGAGATTGCACCGGCAGTGACGTCCTGCGAACGGCCGAGCTGTTGAACTCGAAAGATTCAAATTCGGCCAGATTTTTGATGCATCGTCCTGAGGCGTCGATATTCTGGGAAGCACCCAAATCGTGGCAGCGTTGATCATGTCCGCAGAGGTGTGCACCAACTCGAAACAGGACCGATTGTTTGCACTGCGTATCGTTCCTCTTGTTCTGGATCGCACTCCCTCACACCCGCACTGACTCGATGACCACAGCCGGAATGGGTCCTTTGTCGCGTCGCAGCG
>JBJTPZ010000218.1:0-1893 GCA_046075365.1 Planctomycetaceae bacterium | reverse complement strand
CCTTCACTGCCGGAGTCGCCCAGAACGTGTCAGGCAGCGAACCACGACCCACAACCTGAAACTCCGCACCTGCGTTCACCAGACAACCCTTCCCGTTCTCGTCCAGCAGCAGCAAACGATCACCAATCAGCAGCGGACTGGCAGCCAGCATGTCCAGACCTGGAATTCGAGTCTGATACAGTCGCTCACCCGTCGCCGCATCAAAACACTTCAAAATGTTGTTGTCGTTCGTGTAAACATACTTCCCGGATGACACCGGAGATGCCATCCCGGGCCCCTGTCGCTCACTCAGCCAGTCACACTGAGCGAACTTCTGGTTGGATTTTTCCGGAGTCACATCGCCGGAAGCCCCGGCCTTCACCGCAAACAACGGACCTTTCGAAAACGGGTCGCTGCCCCCAAAATACAGACGCTCCAGATCACAGCAGGGCGAACACGCCGTCGCCGCCTTCACCCGCCGCACCGTCCACAGCACACTGCCAGTCGCAGGATCCAGCGAGTCCAGACGGTCGCCCCCCGAACACACCAGCTCCGTCCGCAGCCTGTTTCGCCAGACCAGCGGAGAACTCCACGAAGTCCCCTTGTCCGGACGCTCAAATGACCACAATGGCTTCCCCGTCACACTGTCAAAACAACGCACCACCGCCGAATCTTCACCATACAGCTGCACAATGACTCGCCCGTCAACAAGCGCAGGGGAACTGCCGGTGCCAAAACCGTTGCTCGTCCGACACACCTCAGTCTGCTGCTGCCACTTCAGCAGCCCGTCATGCCCATACGCTGACAACACCCCGGCAGCACCACAAAACACATACACTCCAGCGTCATCAGCCGCCGGAGTCTCAGTCTGCCACGAATTCGACGGATGAATCGGGTAACTGGCCTGCTTCTGCACAATCTCACGCTCCCACAGCACTCCGCCATCACGCTCCGACAAACAAAACAGCTTCCACGTCAGCGGCGCCTTCGGCGGCTTCGCAAACAACGAAACACCCATGCTCTGAGGACTCTTCACGCCATCCGCAAAATTCGACGGCTTCAGCTTACCCTCACCCACCGCACCCGCGATGTAGACATGCCCGCTGTGCAGAATCGGCTGAGCCCACCCGGCTGCCGGATTCGGCACCTTCCACGCCACACCAGCAGCATTCTCCCAGTCCGTCCGCACCGCCTGCGCCGGTAACACACCGTTGCCAGACTCACCCCGAAACTGCATCGTCTCACCAGCACCAGCCAGCCCCGATACACTCAACCCCAACACCACCAACACCAACACCAAAATCATCCGCAACATCTCACCATCTCCCGCTTAAACCCCGTCTCCACTGACCGGCAACCACTCAACTCGTGCATTTCCCTTCGCGGCTTCGCAGTTTCGCGTGAGCCCCCACCCCTCCACCACACCCTCATCGAATCTGCATCCCTGCAATCGAAGCAAGGGACAGCCCACAACCAGACCCCTCCAGCCCCCTCCAGCCCCCACACCCGCGGACTCCCGCCCGCGGCTCACCAAACCGAAAACCGAAAACCGAAAACTGGCTACTGGCTACTGGCTACTGGCTGCTGACCACTCTTTCTAGTCCCGCCAGAGAATATTCCCCGGAATTTTTTTGCTCGCCGCAGCCTCAATCGCCCAAAAACGTTATCCTGCCCCACACGCCCTTCGCCCTTTCCGCCAGATCTGCCATGTTTCGACTGATCGCCACCACTGCGGGCCAGAAGATTGCCGCCCAGTTCTCGCTGGCCGCCGCGTCCGCACAACTGCACCTCGGTCGCTCACCGCAGGCCGACCTGCAGACTCCCTGGGATCCGCGCATCTCCGGCCTCCACGTCAGCCTGCAGCCCGCCGGATCCAGCCTGCGCCTCACAAAAATTCCCGCCGCCACCAATCCG
>JBJTPZ010000217.1:0-4266 GCA_046075365.1 Planctomycetaceae bacterium | reverse complement strand
CCACGGGGCAACCCCCATCCACAACACTTGCGACTCCGATTCCGAATGGCCAGCTCGTGTTTGACGACGGAACGTTCACTGTTGCCTACGGCAGCACCAGTTGCGAGTTGAGAAACACCAAGGAATATGCCCTGTTGAAGCGACTTGCGTCGGCACCTGGGACATACCTTTCAAACGAAAAGTTGCGTGAGTCAGTCTGGCGAGACGAGGAGATCGGAAAGAACACGATCCAGCGCACGGTGAGCAACCTGCGGCGGAAGCTCCGAGAACAGGGCATTGCCAGAATCGTAATTGATGGCAAAAAGAACAAGGACCACTACGCGCTGATCCTCTCCTGACTGACACAGGAAATTGGGACTGACTTCAGCGAAATTTCAGCGCCGCATACAACGGCATTTCAGCGGGCTTCGTGAAACTCTCCTTCGTTGGCTGCACCTGGTGGTGAGCCGCTCTCAAACAAAGGAGATGTCTTATGGTCTTTTCTGCTCCGGCGCCCGATGATCGGCGCCAAAAGCCCTCACGTCGCTCGAAGAGCGATCTCAGCGAGGCCCGCTATCGACTCGTGGAGTCGATGCAGCGGATTAACTTCGGCCGAATCGAACGGCTCACGGTTGTTAGTGGTCAGCCGATGCTGGGGTCGGCCGCGAAGGTTGTCAGTACCCACAAGCTCAAGGGTGAGAACGGGCCTCGCGTCGAGCTCAACGCTCGGGACTTTCTGCTGAAGCAGGAGGTCATTGAGCTCTTTCGAATTCTCGATGAGCTCCAGGACGGTCTGATCGACGTGATCGAGGTGAAGTACGGATTGCCGTTTCTTGTCGAGGTAGCAGAGGTGCTTGCCTAGTCAAAGGGCTCAGGCACCCGGTTCGCTGTCACCTTTTGTGGTTCTATCTGTTTCCTGACATTTTGCCGGCCGCACAGCGGAGGCGATTGTGGGCGACGCCGATTTTGGCGCGACTCGCATCGCCTCCGTCTCGTTGGCCTGCATCCCCTTCGCCACTCGTCGTGTGCCCACGCCACCCGCTCCTCGCCGGCGAGGAGTTCTTAGTAATGGCGAAGGCCAGTTTTGATCCCGGTAAAGATCGTTTCATGCACGGCATTATCAAACGCAAGGTCAACCAGTTGATCGGTCGCTTGGGTTTCACTCCGCAGGACCGCGAGTCCCTCGAACAGGAATTGTTCGCTCGCGTGTTGCAGAGCCTGCCTCGGTTTAATCCAGAAGTTGCCCATCGCAACAAGTTTATCACGGCAGTTGTGGAGCGGTACGTCGCGAACGTCCTCCGCAATCAGAAAGCGGAGAAACGCGACCATCGGCGGATCACGTCACTGAATGTGACGCTTGAGATCACTGAGGAAGGTGAAACGGAGTTGTCCCAAACCATTGGCGAACGAGAGTTCGATGCCCGACTCGGCCGTGAGCGACGCAGCGAGCGGGAAGTCCAGGAGCTGGCGCTTGATCTGGCAGCTGTGATCGTCAGTTTGCCGGATGTATGGCGAACCATGCTCGAACTGCGGAAATCGCGAACCATGGTGGAAATCTCGGAAGTGATGGGAATTCCTCGCACAACGCTCAATGCCTGGATGCTTCGCATTCGGCAACGATTCGAAAAGGAGGGCATGCAAGATTACTTCGAATCGTAATCGTCATCTTGCGCGGGAACCGGGTAGGTCAGCAGATAGAGACCTAACCACTTGACGCGAGGAAAACCAAATGACCAAGCAATTGTACCGCTACCGCTTCACTGCGGAAGTGCCCATCGGGGACGTCGAAGCCTCGTTTTTGCTGGCTGTTCTGGCAACAGAGAGCCTGCATGGCGAAGCCCAGACTCGACTTGATGCGGCTCATCACCTCGATCCGAACACGCGTGATCTCGTCATCGACGCGGGCACGCAGGTCGGCCGAGATCTCAACCGACTCTTCACGGGCTTCATTGCTCGGGAGTTCGGGTCGGATGCGTTCGTCGTCGATCGCGTCACTGAACACCAACACCGACATCAAAAGGAGTTCGCTGCGTGAGCATGCTCAGCAAAGTCGAGCGAGGGCGAGCGTCGAAGCCGCCCCGCATTTTAGTCTACGGAATCTCTGGTGTCGGAAAAAGCTCGTTCGCCGCTCAGGCACCGAAGCCGATCTTCATTCAATGTGAGGACGGCCTCGACGAACTCACTGTGGATCGGTTTCCATTGGCCGGCACTTTTGACGATGTGAGCAGTGCACTCTCAGAATTGGCCACACAGCCTCACGACTATGAAACGATCGTCATCGATTCCGTGGATTGGCTCGAGCAACTGGTTTGGGACAAGTTGTGCCATGTGCATAGTGTGAAGTCGATCGAACGCGTCGATGGTGGTTTCGGTCGTGGCTACACACATGCGGTCTCGCTGTGGCGTGAGTTGCTGGAGCAGCTCAACGTGCTTCGGAACACGCGTGGCATGGTCGTGCTGCTGATCGCACACTCGAAGATTGAGCGTATCGAAGATCCGGAGTTACCTCCCTTCGATCGATTTGCACCAAGACTTCATAGGCACGCTGCCTCGCTGATTGGCGAATGGTGCGATGCAATTTTGTTCGCGACGCGTCGCGTGCGAACTCAGACCGAAGACAGTGGCTTCGGCCGCAAACGTAACACAGCTCATGCCATCGGCGCTGCCGGCGGTGAGCGAGTTCTGAGGTGTGTCGGTGGTCCCGGCTGCCTCGCCAAGAACCGATACGGGATCACAGACGAATTGCCTCTCCGATGGGACGCATTTATGCACGCTCTCTCTACGAACCAATCACAAGAAAGAAAATCAAATGGTTGATTTGCGTGGCTACAATTCTGACAACATCGAACCAAGTCGTGACTTCGAACCCCTGCCAGCCGGCAAGTATGTCGCGGTGATCACGGAGTCGGAGATGAAGGAAACAAAATCCGGTCTTGGGCGATATCTGCAACTGCTGCTGAGCATCATCGAAGGTCCGCACAGAAATCGGACGCTCTGGGTCAGGTTGAACATCGACAATCCAAGTCGCAAGGCAAAGGAGATCGCGGAACAGCAGCTCGCTGCGATTTGCAAGGCTCTTGGGATTTCCAAACCGAACGACAGTGCGGAGTTGCACGACCTGCCCATGACAATCCATGTCCGCTGCAAAAAGCGACCGGATACCAACGAGATCGTCAACGAGGTCAACGGCTTCTCAAAGCGGGAGTCCGCGGCATCGCCACCACCTTCCACGGGTGGCTCCAGCACGAGCAGCACTCCACCGTGGAAGCGATGAGAGTCACCGTCGTTGAGCTTCCACATCCGCCAAGCATAAATCACTACTCGCGTCATGTCGGAACGCGGACATTCATCAGTCGTCAAGGTCGAGCATTCCGTCAAGCGGTCTGCTCGATCCTTGCCGCTGCTGGTGTCGTGCCGCTCGAAGGCCCGTTGATTGTCGAGATAGCAATCTTCCCTCCGGACCGACGTCGGCGGGATGTGGACAATGTTCTGAAGGCGTTGCTGGACGCGCTGCAGCATGGTCGTGCGTACCTGGACGATTCACAGATCGTGCGGTTGACGATTGAAAAGCGACACGTGGTCAGCGGAGGCAAGAGTCTGGTTTCCATTCGGGTGCAATAATGATCTCTCTGCGACCGTATCAGGAGCAGGCAAAGGCCGCTCTTTACGAACATCTGCGTCAACGCGATGACAACCCCTGTGTCGTCATCCCAACCGCTGGAGGAAAGACGCCATTGATGGCGTCGGTGTGCAAAGACGCCGTCGGCCAATGGCAAGGTCGCGTACTGATTCTCGCGCATGTGAAAGAGCTGCTGGAGCAGTCAGCGGATAAACTGAGGGCTATCTGCCCGGAGATCCCATTCGGTGTCTACTCCGCCAGCCTTAATCGGCGTGACACTCAGCAGTCGGTTATTATCGCTGGGATTCAGAGTGTGTTTCGCCGCGCCTGCGAACTGGACGCATTCGATCTGGTGCTGGTCGACGAAGCGCACCTCATTCCAGCCGAGCGCGAAGGCATGTATCACCAGTTTCTGAGCGATGCCAGAAAAGTGAACCCGGCGCTGCGCGTGGTCGGATTTACAGCCACACCGTTCCGCCTGAAGACCGGGCCGATCTGCTCACCGGACGGTGTTCTCAATCAGATATGCTTCGAGGTCGGCGTTCGCGAACTTATCCATTCCGGCTTTCTGTGTCCGTTGATCACAAAAGCGGGAAAAGTGAAGGCGGACGTTTCAAACCTACACATTCGCGGTGGTGAGTTTGTCCCGGATGAAGTCGAGGGCCTGA
>JBJTPZ010000216.1:0-2502 GCA_046075365.1 Planctomycetaceae bacterium | reverse complement strand
GGCAGCTCCCACCGGAGCCTTCCAGCCCTCACACCCACTTTCCCTGATCCCCGTCAGAACATTTTCATTCGTGGCCATTCGTGGTATAAATTAACCCGTCAGCCAGACATCGAGCTTTCACAACAACACTGCCAAACACCTGCTCATTCATGCAGATTTATAGCGTTTCCTCGTTCACTCCCCCCCCTGCCCTCCAGCTGCGATTCCCTGCCATGCGAATTCTCACACTGCTCCTGTTCACCATCCTGATCTGCTCACCTGTCCAGGCTCAGCAGAAAAAAACACGTGACCAGAAGGTTCGCGAGGATCGCGACAAAGTCACTGCGGCCGGGTTCTGGATCTATAACGATCTGGACACTGGTTTTCGCACGGCTCGCCAGACTGGTAAGCCGCTGCTGGTGGTGCTTCGCTGCATCCCCTGTGAAGAGTGTGTCAAACTGGATGATGAACTTGTGGATCAGGACCCGGTCCTGCGCCCGCTGCTGGAACAGTTCGTGTGTGTGCGAGTCGTTTCGACAAACGGGCTGGATCTGTCGTTGTTCCAGTTCGATACGGACCAGTCCTTTGCCGTTTTCATGCTGAACGCCGATCGGACGATTTATGGCCGCTTTGGAACTCGCAGTCATCGCACGGAATGGATCGGTGATGTTTCGCTGCGGGGGCTTGCTGTGGCGCTGCAGGGGGCTCTGCGGCTGCACGAGATGTATCCGCAGGTGCGGCAGTCACTGGTGGGCAAGACGGGACCGCAGCCGCAGCAGGCTCGCCCTGAACTGCTGCCGGCGCTTCGCGAGAAATACACTGATCAGCTCAATTATTCCGGCGATGTGGTCAAAAGCTGCATTCACTGTCACCAGATCGGTGATGCTGTTCGCGACGGGTACCGAGCTGCCGGGCAGGCAATTCCGGAAGAGGTCCTGAATCCGTATCCGCATCCGCGGTCGCTGGGACTGCTGCTCAATCCCGACGAAGCGGCCACGGTGCGACAGGTCAACCCCGGCAGTCTGGCGGAATCGGCCGGTTTTCGTGCCGGTGATCAGATTTTAAAGCTGGCGAGTCAGCCGCTGCTGTCCGTTGCGGACGTGCAATGGGTACTGCATCAGATTCCGGCGGGCGGTGGGGTCGCGATGGCTGAGGTTCAGCGAGGCAGTCAGCGGCTGCAGATTTCGCTGTCGTTGCCTGACGGCTGGCGACGGCTGGACAATATTGCGTGGCGAGTCAGTGCCTGGGGGCTGCGGCGGATGGCGGCAGGCGGACTGCAGCTGGAGCCTGTGGCTGAAGCTGAGCGAGGCCGGGAGGGTATACCGGCAGCCGGCATGGCGCTGCGAGTCAGCCATGTCGGGCAATTTGGGCCCCATGCTGCGGCAAAGACCGCCGGATTCCAGCAGGGAGACATTTTGCTGTCGCTGGACGGACGCACGAACCTGCTGACGGAATCTGATGTGCTGCGGTATGGAGTTACCGAGCGGCGTGCGGGCGAGCAGGTGTCTGTGGAAGTACTGCGTGGCGGTCAGAAAAAAACTCTGCTGCTCCCGCAACAGCTCTGACACCTTCTCTACGGTCGTCTCGGCCGTTTTTTTCACATTCCGTATCTTCCACGGCAGTCTGCACTTGCATTACATCCCATAATCCCGATAATCCCGCGTCCTAAAAGTACGGTCGTCCGGCACATCCGGCGGCAAAACGCTGTCTCCAATCGTGGCGGGCCCAGCCAAACCGGGTCAGGTCCGAAAGGAAGCATCCCTGCGGAATCGGTGTTCGGGTGCGTGCGGAGACAGCGTTTTGTCGCCTGACGGCAGAATTGGCCGAACCTGGAAAAGTGCAAACGTGTCTTGATTCCCTGAATTCCTGCCGTTACTTTTCCGAACATTCCAGCACATTCCTCTGTAGCTCAGCTGGTAGAGCAGGCGGCTGTTAACCGCCGGGTCGTAGGTTCGAGTCCTACCGGAGGAGCTTTTTCAAAATTCACTGCAGTCAGTTCGTAGAGCAGGTCCGCCGAAGGCGGATTAACCGCCGGGTCACAGGTTCGAGTCCTGGCGGATGAGGTTTTGTTCGTCTGCGGAAAACCAAACCGCATTTTCAACCGCCAAAACGCCGCTAGCCACCGCTGACGGCGTTTTTCGTTACACGGCCATTTTACCCAGTGTTTTCGCCATGTTCTGGCCTCCACACCCAGCCGCCGACACACCGCAATCCGCAGAAAAAACAACTGCGCCCCCGAAAGAGACCCTCAGGTCTCTCCCGGCACCCCAAAAATAAAAGTCTCGAACTCGCGCACTCTCAGGTTAACAGCCGCGAAAAGTGAAAAGCCCGTCTTCTCCGGGGGCGGAAGCGAGACAGTTGCGGAATGTGGGGGTGAGTTAACAGGATTCCGGAGGCTCGCATGCCAGCGTGGTGTACGCCAACTGTATGAACTGGCTACCACTCCTGAATCAGCACGACATGCACCTCTCCGAGGCGATCATCCGAGACTCCCAGCACTCGGTACTCACGCGGAAAGACCGG
>JBJTPZ010000215.1:0-4621 GCA_046075365.1 Planctomycetaceae bacterium | reverse complement strand
GCAAATCGAACAACTTGCTTCAATGGCTCCCCAAACACATGGGCGTGAAGTTCGTGCGTATCTCGACGCTGCTGCCAATCGCCTAGCGTGAATCTAGCAACGCAAATTGGCAGCGAACAAGGCGGTCAACCGGGGCCGCGGTTGGCGTGTTTTGCGTATTCCAAGCCGGTGGCCGCCGGGTACCGTTGACGTTCGACTTTCATGGTCGCTCGGGGCTGCGTGAGCTGATGTCAGTTCCACCACTCTCACACCACCATCACCCCGCAGTCAGATTTCGTTTTTGCCGAAACTGCTGAGCGGTAGCAACTGTGTGTTTTTGGACAATCTAACCAGTCCAAACGGATGATTAGCCGGGGCAATGTGAGAGTCCGGAAGGGGCGAGAGTTGTGTGGGAAATGGTGACCGGGAGGTGGTTGGCGGGGCGGATGGTGATATCGCGCCTGCTGCGGCGGCAGAGAGTCTGAGATCCTTGGTGTCGGCGGAAGTCGTTGCCAGAGTTGGCGTTGTGTTGCGTGGAGTGCGATGGCTGGGGAGTTGGCGGAGTCTCAAAACCCGGCGGTCTGTCGGATTTCGATTTTGCTGAAACTGCAGGACGGGGCCGAACTCTGTTCGAACCTGGAAAGTGTCGGGGGCATCATCTACATCGCATTACCCGGATTTCGCGGCGTTTCCGACATGCGAATCTGCCCGCCGGGGGGTTATCTGAGACGAGAGACGTCTCCATCTCTGCTACTCCGGCGTCGTCACTTCCAGGACGAGAGTCTCCTTTTGATTCGAGGCTTTTCGCCCCTTCCTGGCCTTTGCTGCTTTGACGACGATCCTGCCCCCTGCAGCCGTGAATGCTCGGACGAGTTGGTCCAGCGAAACGTCAGCGGCCGCCTGCTCCATCCTGGCGACGCGAGGCTGGCTAGTCTTGAGGATCGTCCCCAACTGTTTCTGCGACAGCTGCCGGGCTTCGCGCTGGCGTCGAACTGCCTGGGCGAGTTCGACACGCGTATCGAGGAGCTGACGTTCTTCGTCGGTCATGCCGAGAAAATCAGCGGCGTCACCGACCTTCCAGCCAGCGGCTTCGATCGCTTTACGTTTTGTGGTGTCCATCAGTTAGTCCTCACTTCCCCGATTGTTTTCTGGCGGGTTTGACCGCCTCGTCGTACCGTTTCAGCCGGTCCTGGCACCGTTCGATGACCTCGTCCGGAATCTTACGGGTCTTCTTGGCGTAAACTTCCAGGATCAGGATGGCATCGGGATCAACGCGGTACATGATTCGCCAGTTGTGTTGCGCATCACGAACCCGTAACGCTCCGCAGCGCTTGCCGAAGTCCGGCAGCGGCTCCGCCTGAGGCATTCCCAACTGCTCACCTTGCTGCATCAGCCGCAGGAGCATCCCCGCTTCCTGTCGACCTTCCGCAGTGAACGGCGGCGTCTTGATCTCGCCATGCAGCCACACCAACGGCTTGGGTGCCGGTGCTTCCTCTTCCGCCGGTTGTACCTTTGCCATTCGAGTCGCCTCCTGCCGTCGGTTAAAGTGTATATCGGATACGGTATATCGTCAATCCCAAAGATTCCGGCGAGAGTTCGCATTTTTCTCGCCCGACAGGACTCCGGAACCGGGACGACACCCCGCATTCGGCTGCGTGGTACCGACGACTCGCCTTCTGTTGAGAAGCGTCGAGAAATCGGGAACAGCGCTGGCTTTCCACGGGCAGGACTACCCGGAAAACCGGCGGGAAAGATTATCCTTGATGATGCCGGCGAGCTGCAGAACGACGCCTGCGGTGGCTGGCAGATCATCAGCATTCCGCGACGATTCCGGTCACTGCCTGAAAAGTTCAACGCCATCGCCGGTCTGGCCAAAGGCGACATTCTGGTTGTTTGGGAGGATGACGACATCTACCTGCCGCACCACATCAGCACGCATGTGCGAGCGATGGAAGGGCGTCTTTGGTCGAAGCCATCATTCGTGCTCAGCAGTTACACTGGACGTCTGGAGCAGGAGGACGCCAACGGTCGCTTCCATGCCAGTCTGGCTTTCCGCCGTGAGATCTTCGACCGCATCGGTGGCTGGCCTCTGACCAAACGCGGCGACTTTGACCAGCAGCTGATCGCACGGCTCAACGCCATCGAACCACCGGGCGACCCGTGCCAGTTTGCCGATCCCTCATACATCTTCCGCTGGGGGCAGACGAACGCGTACCACGGTCAGGCGTTCATACAGGGACCGGAGGATGAAGGGTGGTATGACAGGGTGCCAGTCTGATTTCAGCAGTCTTCGCCGCAGGGTGTTAGACAGAGCCCACCATCGCACACGGCTGAGTGTCGGCACTCACTGCTGGCGGCGTTGCCTCGCGAGCAAAGAGAGTCTTGTCGCTGCGCGTGCAGCCCGCTGAGTCCATCGTCCCGACCTCCGCAACAGGCGTAACTCCTGCGGCCATGACAAAGCGAACCGCGCCCGCCTGCCTCGCCGAGCATTTCCAGCGTGACAATCCGCATCGTCGGCGGTAAACTCCGGCCGGCCAGGGTTCGTCACCGTGATGAATCCCGCAAGGGCCATTCCTGAGCCCACACCGACACAAAGCGGCAAAGTTCAACGCACGATCTCTACGTCGGCTAATCGCCAGACGCAAAGATCGCAATTCGTTCGACGGGACGGCAGGTGACCTGTGCGATGCGCGATTGGTCGGAGCCACAAGCATGCCACTGGGATTCGAGTGGGATTCGGAGAAAGCCTCCTCGAACGTAACCAAACATGGTGTCACGTTCGACGAAGCGAGCACTGTGTTTGCCGATCCATTGGCTGTTATTTTCGATGATGACGAGCATTCGCAGGACGAGCTTCGCGAAATCATCGTCGGTCAGTCCGTGCTGGGGCGGCTGTTGTTGGTCTCGTTCACGGAACGTGATAAAATGCTTGTGCGGATCATCAGCGCCAGGAAAGCAACCCGAAGAGAGCGAAAAAACCATGAAGAAGGCACCCGCCCGTAAACCTGTGGCAGCGCTGTCCGACCAACCTGGCGACGAATATCGTTTCGACTACTCCAAAGCAAAGCCGAACCGATTCGCGTCGCAGGTGGATCAAACTCGGCTGGTCGTCACTCTGGATGCTGACGTGTCCGTAGTGTTCTCCACGCCCGAAGCGGTAAACACGGCGCTTCGGTTCTTGATTGCGGCGATGCCGACGCAAGTCCCGCCGAACAAAGCGGTAAACCGGAGCCGCCGAAAACGGGGTGCTTGAAATCATGATCTACTCGTGGCGGCCCGGTTACCGCCAGCGTTCGTCGATAGTAGGGTGGTCGCGCTGCAGAGGGAAAGCCGGAGAAGCGGACTTCAGGAGTATGTCGTGTTTCTGCAGTTCACAAATCACTCGGTCCCCAGCACGGCTGGGCGGGGTCGCTACAGTTACCGTTGCCTTACGCATCAACGGCTTCAGGTCGTGTCAGCTACGGGTTCGCCGAGTATGTCTGACCGTGGACATTGCCGTGTTGGTGACCTGTGTCGACGCAGAAACCTGTCAAATGACCTTCACCGTTCGAAAATCCTCCACCACTCTCTCACTACCATCACACCGCAGTCACATTTCGTTTTTGCCGAAACTGCTTAGCGGTCGCAACTGTGTGTTTTTGGACATCCTAAGCGGTCCAAACGGATGATAACCCGGGGCAATGTGAGAGTCGGAGAGGGGCGAGAGTTGTGTGGGAAATGAGTGTGAGGAGGTAGTTGGCGGGTTGGGTGATGATATCGCGCTTGCTGCGGTGGCTGAGAGTCTGAGATCTGGGGTGTCGTCGGAAGTCGTTACCAGTTCTGGCGTAGTGTTGCGGAAAGTGCGCTGGCTTCAGATCCGGCTGCGTCTCAAAACCTGGCGGTCGGTGAATTTCGATTTTGCCAAAACTGCTGGAGGGCTGCAGGTTCGCAGGCTGACTGCCGGGTTTTGAAGTACTGGCCTCGAGTTCGAAACGGTTCCTTTCGGTTTGGACACCAAAAATAAAAGTCTCGAACTCTCACACTCTCTGGTTAACAGCCGCGAAAAGTGAACAGCCCGTCTTCCTCGGGGGCGCGAGCAAGACAGTTACGGAAAGTGCAGGTGAGTTAACAGGATGCCGGAGGCTCGAATTCCTCCGCTGCGGGCGGAATGGACGCCGCCAGTCGGCCGTTCACACCGCTGCTTGACACCGTGACTTTCCGTGGGAACACGTCCCCTCCGGCACAGAGATCAAAGCGAGTTGTCTATCTGTACAGCGGTCCGGTCAGTCTCAAGCCTCGCCGAACCGCCAAACTCCAGGCCAGATATCAGGGATTCCGAGCCACGCGCACCTCTAGCCAACTAGTGTAGCGTCTCTCAAATGTGGGATCTTATCGAGGCACCCTTGCCGGGGGCGTTGCCTTTCGTGAATATTCCGGCATGAGAGTAGCCAAACCTATTGTGTTGACTGATGACGAACGAACGTCCCTTTCGCAGTGGGCTCGCGGGAGAAAAACGCACGGCCCGTCTCGTGCAGCGTGCCAAGATTGTGCTCGCCGCAGCTGAGGGCAAAGAAAATAAAGACATTGCTTCAGAGCTAAAGTGTACCCGTCGTACCGTTGGCACGTGGCGAAATCGGTTTGTTGAAGGCCGATTGGATGCCCT
>JBJTPZ010000214.1:0-5735 GCA_046075365.1 Planctomycetaceae bacterium | reverse complement strand
ACTTCCGCAGGTCGGTGAGGCGACTCGCACGGTAAACAAACAGTAACGTGTCAAACCGAGGCGAGTGAAATGGCAGTAAGGTGCCTGGCGACGGAATGTTCGGAAGTTCAATCGAGATAAGCAGGGAGACCTCAGTGGTGCCGCAGACCTGTGACGCGCTGCACTGAGGAGTCAGAGCCTTCATAGTAGCGTTGACCGGCGGGAACCAAACCCGTCACGAGCGAAGGGAGGCAGGGAAGTAGATTCGGAAAGACCAGAGACATGACAAGTCAAGCGAAAGCTCCTTTACCAGAACGAGTGCCGTTTTCGGCTATACCGCCTGGAGAGACCGCCGACATTCGCCGGTGGGCTCAGCCTGTAGTCTGGACAGACCGAATGTTGACGACACTACTGGAAAACAGAGTGAGAGGAGGCAAATGGCATGCGTTGATTGACAAGGTGTACGCACCGCTGAACCTGTTTACGGCGTCCCGCAAGGTGACGGGAAAGCGGAAAGCGGCGGGGGTCGATGGCCAGAGTTGTGAAGCATTCGAAGAGCATCTGTTAGTGGAGACACGCAGGCTCAGCGAAGAGATCCGAACTGGAATCTATCGTCCGTCTGCGGTTCGTCGCGTTCACATTCCGAAACCGGGCAGACCGAACGAGACTCGACCGCTGGGCATCCCGACGGTCCGCGACCGCGTCGTCCAAAGGGCGATAGTCAACGTGATCGAGCCGATTCTGGATCACCAGTTCCATGAGCGGAGCTTCGGCTTTCGCCACGGACGCGGTGCCCATGATGCATTACGCATCGTGGAGCAGAAGCTCCAGGCAGGCTGTGTTTACGTTGTGGACGCGGATTTAAAAGGCTACTTCGATACGATTCCGAAGGAACGCTTGCTGGCGTTAGTCCAGGAGCACATTTCGGATTCACGGATGTTGCATCTGATCAGGTTGTTCCTTGATCAGAACATTCTGGAGGAACTCCGCGAATGGACACCGGTAGCCGGCGTTCCACAAGGGGCGGTTCTTTCACCCGTAATGTCGAATCTGTACCTCAATCCACTGGATCACCAGATGGCCGACAGCGGCTTCGAAATGGTGCGTTACGCGGACGACTTTGTCGTCTTGTGCCGCAGCCAGTCTGAGGCCGAGGCCGCTCTGCAGATGATCACCGCATGGGTTGAGTCGGCAGGCCTGACGTTGCATCCGACGAAGACGAAGATCGTTGACAGTCGAGTCGAGAGCTTCGCCTTTCTGGGCTACTCGTTTCGCGGGGACCAGATCTATCCTCGCCGTGAGAGCCTTGCGAAGATGAAGACCCGGATCAAAGAACTGACGCCTCGCAAGCGGCCCGGTTCGATCGAACGGATTGCGGCGGAACTCACCAGCGTATTGCGTGGTTGGTTCGGCTACTTCCGCCACTGTCGCTGGACGATTTTCAAAGCCCTTGACGCGAAGATCCGCAGTCGCCTTCGGCAACTGCTGCTCCAGCGTCACCGGAGCAACCCGCAGGGTTTACCACGCACTCAACGCTGGCCGAATGACTTCTTTGCGAAAGCGGGCCTGTACAGTCTGCGCGACGCCCACTTTCGTTTCGATCAATCCGTCGCAGGCAACTACTGACCGGAAAGCCGTGTGCGGGAAAACCGCCCGTACGGTTTGGAGGGAGGGGAGACCGGATCAACCGGTCTTCCCTACCCCTATGCCTGTGGGTGTGCCCGGATCGCCTGTGGTGTGCCCGGATCGCCTGATCGAGTGTCCGGCTCGCCTGTGGGGGCGTGGGACGGGGGCGTGGGTGGTCCGGGAGGGCGGTTACTGGGCGGCGGGGGCGGGGGCGGTGATTTGCAGTTTCAACGGTCGCTCGAAGGTTAACTGCTGTCCATTGAAGTTCATTGTGAATCGCACGGTCAGTGCGTGGTCGCCCACGGTGGCGGTGGGGGCTGTGGTGACCTGCAGTTTGATTTCCCCCTGGTTGTCGGGGATCGTGACGCTGGGCAGCTGCAGCCCGGTGATGCCCTGCGGCACGGTGGTCTGCAGCGTGATGCCAGCTTTGTAGTCGTACTTCCGAGTAACTCGAACGGGAAGTTCCAGCTTCTCACCCGCTTTCAGAGTCGCCGTGTCAGGAAATGCGTCCACCACCAGCGGATGCTCGACCAGCCGGAACTGCAGCGAATTCGACGGGACGTCCACGTTCAGCTGCCGCTGACTGGATTCCTGAGTTTTTTGCTGCACAAACTGGTCGGCTCGCTGCTTTTCCTGCTGGGCCTGCGTCTGAAACTGCTGAGCGGCTGTCAGGTCGGCCTGGGCCTTTGTTTTGGCTTCATCCGCCAGCTTTTTCGCCGCGGTCATTTCGTCCAGTTTTTTCACGGCCGCGTCCTGCTGCACTTTTGTTTCTGCGGCCGCTTTCACTGCCGCATCCCGCGCCACGAGGGCCTGAGCAACCTGCTGTTTGAGTCCCTCGTCCGCCGGGTTGGCCGCTGACTGTTCCTGCTTCTGCTTCAATGCAGCTTCGGCCTGCTGCAGGGCAGTTTCAGCCGCGGTCTGTTTCTGATCGGCCTGCTGCTTTGCTGTGGTGGCTGCCGTCACGGCTGTCCCCGCCTGAGTCTGCTCCTGCGTCCGCTTCTGATTCTCCTGAGTCAGCTGCTGGACCTTTTGCTGCGCTTCTGTCAGCACTTTTGCAACTCGCTCCTGACGCACCTTCGCGCGATCCACCAGATCAGGACTGCGTTTGTACTGCAGCCCCTGGTTGAAGCCGGCCAGATAAAATGAATACAGACCCGGCTGGGCCTGAGCCGTAAATCGCAGTTCAAATTCCCCGTTCGCGTTGCCGCCAATCTGCACCTGCGGCAGCTGAGTACCACCGGGGACGTCAATCGGAAAACCGGTGATGTTACCGGCCGATCCGTCCGCTCGACGCACCTGATACGGAATCTTCAACACCCCGCCTCGAGATGTCTCCAGCGGCTGACCATTGCCAATCGTCAGCGTCTGGGGGGCTGCCTCAAGTTCGGAAACCGAGACCTGAATGGCTGATACCAGGCGAGCCTTGAGGCTGGGTACGCTGGCATTGGGCTGATTGGCCTGTGACACTCCGGCCGCCGCCGCATAGCGCGCTTCACGCTGCACTTCCTGACCGTTCACCACCGCCTTCGCCAGCACTCGCAGAATGCTGGTGCCTTTGGCCGAATCGGCTGCTGTCAGCACCAGTGTGCCGGTGCTGCTGCCAGGCCCAATGACAATCTCGTCACTGGTGACTCCTTCAGGCAGCCCGCTGACCGAGGCTCGAATTTCGCCGTCGAAGCCGTCGCGGCGAAAGACCACGAGGTTCAAAGTCTCACGGCCACCCTTCCGCAGCTGAAACGCGGCATTCGATCGGGCAGGAGACGCCGCAATGCGAAAGTCGGGCTGGGGAGCTCGTACCACCAGCCGCCAGGTCAGCCGCGGATCAGATTTGAGTGCACTGAGACCGTCCCGGATCATCAGTCGGTAAGTTCCGTCCGCGGGAGCTTTAAACAGTATCGAGGGATCGGTGGTGCGGTCATCAAATTCGTGCCGGTAAGCTCGCGACTGATTGTTGTTGTTATTCGGCTGGATAACGTCATCGACGAACTGCAGGTCCACCAGTTTCAAATTTCCCTGTTCGTCCCGTACTTCCTGCTGCAGCAGCATGGACGCATCGGTGGGCATTCCCAGTCGCTGCGAGATCAGCTCGATCGACAGCATGTCATTCTGCTTTGCATCAAACGTAAACCAGTCAACGTCCCGCTGCGGATAGAACTGTCCATGCACTTCGCAGGGAGGCGTCAGCTTCTGCATTGAAGCCGGTGAGTCGTTGGCTGTTTCGAGGACCGGGGGGGCTGCAGCGGCTGTGATCAGAGTTCCGACTGTTCCCGGCGGGCTGCCTGGAATCACGAATTCGAAACCGTCGAGGCCGGCCTGATGGGGTTCCACCAGTTTGGTAACTGGCAGCCGGCCGGCGATGTCGCCTGGGATCGCAATCGCCGTCTTCAGCTGCTGCAGCTGTGTACCGTTTATGGTATAAGGTGAGGGCTGACCGCCGGGGAGATTGCGGCCATACAGAGTGAACTCGGGGCTGGTTCCGGCCAGTCCGGCCGGCGGAAACACAAAGTCGATCTGCGGTGCCGATGTGACCAGCAGGCGATACACATAGCCGGGCCCCTGAGCATACACGGCGTCGTGCACTTTGATGAAGCAGGTCCCGTCGGACGGCAGTCGTACGTCGGTGAAGACTTCACCATCGGGTCCGGGCTGCGATTCCGCGAGGACGTTGCCGTCTTCGCGCAGAACGGTAATGACGGGATCCATCCGCGAATCCAGACGACGGCAGATGGCAGTAATCAGCACCTGCTGCCCTGCCCTGCCCTGGAATCGGTACCAGTCCACATCGGGGCCCTGGACCACCTGTCCATCGGCCATGCCGGGCACTGAGATTTCGTTGGCGGCATTGGTGCGGACACCTTCCACTTCCGTCCACGGCGGAACGTCATTTCCGCCGTTGGGTTCTGTTTCGGTGATCACGGGCAGCGGACTGACGGTGAAGATTCGTCGATTTGAGACGCCAAATCTGCCTTTGCAGCGCACGTCGTAGTCGGCGGCGGGGACATCACCGCTGACTGTGATGATGAAGGTATTGGGGACTGCCTGGGGACCATCGTCGAAGGGTGTGATTTCGGCCATTTTGCGAGTTGCGGTGATGCCGGGGTGGCTAAACAGCAGCTGATCGACGTCGTCGAGGTCTGTGCCAAGGATTGTGACGTCGAGCGTTTTGCCGGGTTGTGATCCGGCGGGAAAGACGGCATCGAGCCGGGTGGCGGGCAGCTGGGCGGACGCTGTGCCGGTGAACACGATGAGGAGGCAGGCGAAAAGTCCGCGGGAGGCGGTGGCAGCAGCGAAGACTGGAGAGCCGGCCATGGCGGGATCCTTGTTCGGGTGGGAAGGAATGCCGGAACGGAGCGGGACGGTGGACGGGAAATTGTGGCAGAACCTCGCTTGAAAAGCTACGGAAAACGCGGGGGGAAAAAGTGGTGAGTGGTGAGTGGTGAGGCGAGCCGCGGACGGGAGTCCGCGGGTGGTTCTCTTCGTAGCTCGGGCTTTCCAGCCCGAGATCTGTGCTTCTGCGATTGGACCGACTGCAGACCGCCGCACAGGGGCGGGAGCCTTGCAGACAGTTGGGCTCACGCGAAGCCGCGAAGCCGCGAAGGGAAACGCAGAGGTTGAGTGTTGGGTGTTGGGTGTTCGGTGTTCGGTGTTCGGTGTTCGGTGAGGCGAGCCGCGGACGGGAGTCTGCGGGTGGCTTCTTTCTGTAGCTCGGGCTTTCCAGCCCGAGTTCTGTGCTGCAGTGCCCAACCTGTTTTGACTGCCTTGGTGGCCGATTTGCAGGGCGGGTGGCCCCCTCACCCCCGACCCCTCTCCGCCGTTTCACGGGGGCGAGGGGAGGATTCGTGGTGAGTGGTCAGTTGGAGGAAGTGAGTGAGTGGGGGGGAGGCCAGGCTGGAGGACTGTCTGGTCGGTTTCGTCAGGGAGGGAGAGTTGGTGGGTGTGTGGCATTTTCAGCGGGCGGAGGGCAGAATGGGGCGGGTGCGGGTGCGGGGGCGGAGTTTGGTCGCTGGTGTTGTGTGCCGGGATGGGGTGTAACGTGTTGTTTTCGAGACGAACATTTTGGCGGCTGTGGGGGAGCGGTTGTTTGCTGCTGCTGCCGGGCTGTGACGGCGGGGGTAAGACGGGGCAGTCGT
>JBJTPZ010000213.1:0-22927 GCA_046075365.1 Planctomycetaceae bacterium | reverse complement strand
AGCTGAACCTGCAGTGATGTTTCGTGTTGGGATTAACCAGTACGAGAACGCGCTGATCGTGGAAGCTCCGGCGCAGCGAATTTCGCATCTGCGAAAACTGGTGACGGATCTGGATCGTCCGGCTGATCCGACCGGGGAGTCAGCAGTGAAGGTGGTTCCCAACGAGAACATTCCGGCAAAGACGGCAGCGCAGCTGAATCAGCAGATTCATCAGCTGGTGTCGCTGGCGGACGAGCAGCGACAGGAATCGCCGGCGGAGGAGCCACGTTCTCGCACTCTGGCTGGTGACGGAGATGAGTCTCCGGCGATCAATTTGCGTGGCGACGTCACGATTCAGGCCCTGGAAGACCTCAAACTGCTGCTGCTTAAAGGCAATGCAGCCGACGTGGATCGGGTTGAGAAGATCATCCAGCAGCTGGAAAAGGTCAGTGTAGGCTCGCTGCCCAGCGTGCATTTGCTGACGCTTGAGAATGTGGATTCGGAAGCTCTGGCAACCCTGATGACGGATGTCTACGAGCAGCTGGCTGAACTGCGACAGCGGACGACCGGCAACAATCAGAAGACAGCGTCTTTCCTGCCGGTGGTGCAGCCGAATGCTCTGCTGATTATTTCTTCAGAAGTCGAGCGCGAGTCGATTCTGGAGCTGGCCGTGAGTCTGGACAAGCCGCTGACGCCGGATCTGGAGTTTGAAATATTTCCTCTGAAGAGTGCGATTGCCTCGCAGGTCGTCACCTCACTGGCAACCTTCTATGCTGATCGACCCGGTCTGGGAACAGCGCTGCGAACATTTGCTGATGTTCGCACAAACTCGGTTGTGGTTCAGGCCCGTCCGAACGAACTGGCGGAAGTGCGTCGGCTGATCGAACGCATAGACAGTGATGAGCCTTCAGCGACCTCCCGCATGAAGGTGATTCGTCTGAAGAATGCGGTCGCAGAGGAGCTGAGTGCGACGATCAGTCAGGCGATTCAGTCGGTAATTTCTCCGCCGCAGCAGAATGCCACTCAGGGTGGTGCCGGCTTCGGGAATACTCAGGGATCTCAGGAGCTGCGTGACAACAAATCGGTGGCGGTGGAATTTCTGTCATCGGCGGGTGGAGTGGAAGAGCTGATCCGATCGGGGATTTTGGCGGATGTGCGAGTCAGCTTTGATGCTCGCTCAAACAGTCTGATCGTGTCGGCGCCCGAAGCCAGTATGGGACTGATGGAAGCACTGGTGCGGGAGCTTGATCAGGCACCTGGAGCGGTGTCCGAGATCAAGGTGTTCACGCTGCAGAACGCCGATGCTCAGCAGTCTGTCGACCTGCTGACGACTCTGTTCGAAAGCAACAACACCGAGGACGCGCTGGGGATCCAGCTGGCTGGTACCGAAGGTTCTTCCAGCAGTCTGATTCCGCTGCGTTTTTCGGCTGACATTCGCACGAACACGGTGCTGGCAATCGGCAGTGCCGAATCGCTGAGTGTCGTGGAAGCCGTGCTGCTGCGACTCGACTCGGATGACACTCGCCAGCGAACGACGACAGTGATTCCGCTGCGAAATGCCCCGGCCGATCTGGTTTCCCAGTCGTTGCTGGACTTTCTTGAGCAGCAGCAGTCTTTGCAGACCAGTTCAGAAGACCTGATCAGCAATATTGAACGGATCCGTCAGGAAGTTCTGGTAGCTCCTGATACCAACAGCAACTCGCTGATCGTCAGTGCTTCACCTCAGTATTTTAATCAGGTCATTCAGATCATTGATCAGCTGGATGCTCAGCCGCCGGAAGTTGTCATTCAGGCGCTGCTGGTGGAAGTCAGTCTCGATGCAACGGACGAGTTTGGTATTGAGCTGGGATTTCAGGATCCGCTGCTGTACCGTCGCAGTCTGACAACGACGACTGCCACGACCGGCAATCCGGGTCTGAACTTCAATCAGACCAATGTGGCGCTGGGAAACAACACTGCCGCCAATACTTCGGGCAACGTGGGGACTCAGGGCCTGGCCAATTTTTCGCTGGGTCGACAGAACAGCGATCTGGGATTTGGCGGGTTCGTGTTTTCTGCTCAGTCTGATGCCGTGAGTGTGCTGTTGCGAGCCCTTGCGTCGCGACGTACGGTGCAGGTGCTGAGCCGTCCGCAGGTTCGAACGACTCATAACAACGAAGCTTATGTGACCGTGGGTCAGCTTGTTCCGGTGGTGAACGGTGTGACTCAGAACGGTCTGGGTACAGCCAATCCCAACGTGCAGCAGCAGCAGGTCGGGATTACTCTGCGAGTGACTCCGCGAATTACGCCTGACGGTGTGATTGCCATGAGTGTTTACGCGGACAAGAGTTCGCTGGCGGGTCAGGGAGTGCCGATCTTTACGAGTGCGGCTACGGGCACGATCGAGTCTCCGATCATCAATCAGTCACAGGCTGTGACGACGGTCAACGTACCGAACGGTCAGACGATTGTGATCGGCGGTATGATTACGAAGAAGGACGAGACGCTGGAGCGGAAAGTACCGTGGCTGGGTGACCTGCCCATCGTGGGCCGTGCCTTCCGTTACGACGGCACGACTTCGGCACGGACTGAGCTGCTGATCTTCCTGACACCGCGAATTGTGCTGAGTGATCTGGATTCAGAGCTGGTGAAACAGGTTGAGTCTGAGCGGATGCACTTTATTGAATCTGAAGCAGAAGCGATTCACGGACCGCTGTACAGCGTGCCGGGAGCCGCCGACGGAGAAATTCGAGAAGGTGACGTGCTGACTCCTGACAGTCCGGTCGAGAAGCTGCTGGAGCCCGATGGTGCACAGGTGCCTCCGGTACCCAAAGCCGATCCGGGACCACGGACACGGACGCCCTGAGCAGACATCTGAATGATGCGGAATCTGGCTATGAATGAACGTAAAGAACGGCCCTGGTGGCGACGACGGACAGCGGCAGGACTGCCGACTGCAGGGCAGAGCCTGCTGCTGCTGGCGGCCCTGTGGCCGGCAGTCGGATGTTCACCCACCGGATCGTTCTTCAAAAGTTCCGCATCGATGCTGCGTGACCCCGGACGGCTGATCGGTCGTCCGGCCTATGAACGCGATGTCGTCAAGGTCGTGGCACTCTGGGAAGCTGCTCACGGCAAAGGAATGGACGGGAAGAACTGTCGAGGTTTTGCCGGACAGGTTCTGTTCTTTGGGCCGAAGGTGGAAACAGGCGTGCGGGTCAACGGCACAGTTCGGATTACGCTGTACGATGAGTATGACCCGGAGGCCGAGGAAGAGCCTCAGCCGCTGCACCAGTTTGAGTTTACTCCTGAGGCCTGGGACGTGCATCGGGGTGAAGGCACGCTGGGGCATTCCTACAGCGTGTTTGTTCCGTACGTGAATAAACACCGTAATCAGGTCAACTGTGCTCTGCGAGTGGATCTGGTTCAGGAAGACGGGCGAATCGTCTCATCGCGTGATACGGAAATTCTGCTGCCTGGTCGGGACACAAAGAACGCGGCAGCCGCACGGACGCGGGGTTTCATTCACGAACGACGCATTCCCGACGTTGACGCCCTTGAAACCTCCGGATCCGAGGTCGCTGCCGACCACACAGGTGCTCAGACTCCGCTGCCGACGAAGAGCGGTTCTCAGCTGAAGTCGGTTTCCATTCCGCTGCCGCGGCGGTAGCCGCTGAGCCTGACCGGGAAAACTGGTCTTTCCGAAATCGCCCAAACCGGACTATGCTGCCGCTCGCCTTGCGGCAGAATTTGCCGGTCGGAGTTCTGATCCGACGGATTTTGCCGCAGTGGCATACGGGTTGCTTTACCGAGACTGACCGCAGGTGACATCCTGTCAGCTCGCCAAAAACCTTGAAAAAACGGACGTTTTTCAAAGTTCCGCGACTGGCAATTGTAAATTCTGCAGCCTGCTGAGGTCAGTTTTTGTAACTCCTGCAACCGCACACTTTGGCATGGAAGCCGTCTATGAAAACGTTGCTGCTGCTGCTGCTGGTCCTGTCGCCGACAGTGTCGTTCGCTGAAGAACCGATACCGCCCGTCCAGCTGCTGGATTTCACCGCCAGCTACTGCAAGCCCTGTCAGCAGATGCTGCCCATCCTGAAACGGATGGAAAATGACGGATTTCCCATTCGCCAGGTGGATATTTCTGAGCAGCCTGATCTTTCAAAGAAATACAGTGTGCAGGCTGTGCCGACGCTGATTTTGCTGGTCAACGGCAGGGAAACTGAGCGCTTTGTGGGACTGACCGATGAAGCGGTACTGCGGCGCGTGATGAATGCAGCAGCGCGGCAGCTGGCAGAACAGCAGCGTGCGCTGAATCCGCCGGCGGCCGCACCGGCACCGGCTGTTCCGCCAGCTGAGTCTCAGGTGGAGGAACCAGCAGGGGGAAAATCTCTGGGTGACCTTTTCGGCAAAATGTTTCCTCGCTGGGGGCGCGCTCAGCGGGACCCGATTATCCGCGGACAGTCGCCGGAAGTCACCGCCGCTCCTGCAGGACTGGCGCTGGCTGAAGCGGCCACGGTGCGAGTGACGGTGGAAGGTATAACGGAGGACGACGGGAACAAAGTTCGTGAAACCGGCACTGGCACCATTATCCACAGTTCGGCAGACGAAACCGTCATCCTGACCTGCTCGCACTTCTTCCAGGGGCTCAATGTCAAAAGTACTCGCACTTTCGTGGAAGCTTTCGTGGCTGGTCAGGCACAGCGACTGCCGGCTGAGGTTGTGCTGGGGAATCATCGTCTGGATCTGGCGGTCCTGCGAATTCGGCCGCAGCAGATGCTGCCTGCCGCCACGCTGGCGACAGCAGCGGATACGCTGGTGGACGGACAGGAACTGGTCAGTTTTGGTTGTGACGAGGGGGCTCAGCCATCGCAGCTGAAAGTGACTTTACTGGATCAGAATCGTTACAATGGACCTGGCAATCTGGTGTGTTCAAAAGCGCCCGCCAGCGGCCGGTCCGGTGGCGGTCTGTATGATGCCGACGGACGTCTGGTCGGAGTCTGCAGCTGTGCCAATCGAAATCAGGCCGAAGGCCTGTACATGTCTCGCAGTGCAATTGATGAACTGCTGGCTCTGGACCGGCTGAAATGGCTGCGCGAGCTGCTGACTGTGCCGCAGCCTGAGCCGAAAAATCTGGCGGAAGCGGTGCCCGCAACGGAGTCGGGCAATGAGTTTCATGAGCTGCTGGAGGAGCCGTTTCCGGGGCAGTCTGAGGGTGAGTCCGAGGAGTCGGGCGGGTTTGTGAGTTCCGTCGAGGAAGCCGGGGCAGATGCGGATTTCCCGGCAGCTGAGCCGGCTGCGCCTGCAGCGGCGGGGCCTGAGGTGACTGTGATTATCGATGATCGCCAGCCGGGGGCTCAGAAGAAAGTGATCGTGATTCCGCGAGCATCCCCGTGGCTGATGGAAATGCTGACGGGGGACAAATCGGAAGTTTCGTCTCAGGCTGTGTCCCCGTCTCAGGCTGTGTCCCCGGCGATTGGGGCTGTGTCCCCGGCGGTGCGGCGGACGGCGGCGAAAAAGTCGGCTCCTGACGTCTCTGCAGCCGTCGAGGCGGCTTATCCGCGGTGATTGTGGGGAAATCGAGCGAACCCGGTCGGGCCGGCGGCTGTCTGTTGCTGCGATCTATCCTTGTAATCGGTAAAATCGGGTCAATCGGCAGTGGCGGCTTGTGGTGTACTGCTGTCGGAGCGTTTTTCGGAACTGGTTCCCTGGAAAACTCTGTACTTGTTTCCGCCTGAAATCCGAGTATACTGGGCCAGACGATGTCGGTTGGAGAGATGGCAGAGTGGCCGAATGCGCATCATTGCTAATGATGTGACTCCAGAAATGGGGTCCGAGGGTTCGAATCCCTCTCTCTCCGTTTGTAATGCTGTCACCGGATTTTCGGCCCGCACCTTTAGTGCGGGCTTTTTTGTTGTCTGGTGTTGTCTGGTGCTGTGAACGATGGCACAGTCTGACTCGGGGATACCCGCTGCTTCGCGATTTACTGCCAGTCTGCAGGCGCGACTGGACCACCTTGCAGCGCGACAGCAGCTGCGGGTTCGTGCTGTGCTGCAGCGAACGTCGGCGGTGGATTGTCATGACGGTCAGCGAACGCTGATCAGTTTCGCCACCAACGACTATCTGGGGCTCTCCTGTGAGCCTCGTGTCTGTCAGGCGTGGGCTGAGGTTGCCGGCGGGCAGGCGGGTTCAGGAGCGAGCCCGCTGGTGGCGGGACGCGGTGAGTGGCAGGTCCGTCTGGAGGATCGGCTGGCGCAGCTGGAAGGTTGTGCGGGGGCCGTTCTGTTTGCTTCGGGCTATGCGGCCAATCTGGGGACCCTGATGGCTCTGGCCGGCAGTCGTGACGCGATCTTCTGTGATCGCGAGAATCACGCCAGTCTGGTGGACGGCTGCCGAGCCTCAGCGGCCCGCTTCTTCGTGTATGACCGTCAGCAGCCGGAGCGACTGCAGCGCAGTCTGGCGCGCAGGCGGCAGGATTTTGAACAGGTGTTTCTGGTAACCGATACCGTTTTCAGTATGGACGGATCGCTGGCGGATCTGCCGTTGCTGTCTGACCTGTCGCGGACCTTTGATCTGGTGCTGGTGGTGGACGAGGCACATGCCACGGGAGTTTTTGGGGCTGGGGGGCGAGGGGTTTGCGAGCTGCAGGGGGTACAGCAGGAAGTGGCGGTGTGTCTGGGCACGCTGAGCAAGGCGATTGGTTGTCTGGGTGGCTTTGCGGCGGGCAGTCAGCAGCTGTCGGACTGGCTCTGGAATGCTGCTCGCAGTCAGTTCTTTTCGACGGCGCTGCCGCCGGCTGTGTGTGCGGCGGCAATCACTGCGCTGGATATACTGTTAATTGACACGCAGCGTCGGCAGCGACTGCGACAGCGTGCCGGTCAGTTGCGGCGACTGCTGCAGGAGGGCGGGTTACGGCTGGCCGGTTACTGCGGGGCACCGGAGGATGCGAGACGACTGAATCCCGAGGACAGTCCGATTGTGGGAGTGCTGCTGGGCACTGAGCAGGCAGCAGTTGAAGCCTCGCAGCGGCTGAAAGCAACAGGCTTTCTGGTGCCGGCGATTCGTCCGCCGACGGTAGCCGACGGAACCTCGCGACTGCGGTTGTCTGTTTGCAGTGAGCACACAGAGGAGCAGATTGCCGAAGTGTCCGCGGCTGTGCTGCGGGCGTGCCGGTGAGACGCCGGGGAATAGTGGTGAGCAGCCGCTGTGATTTGCGGGCTTCGCTGCCGCATTTACTGAATGACGAAGCTTTGGCCATATTTCGGGATCACGGGCAGTTCATCAGAGCAGTCTGTGGCGATGTCTGCGAGTGCCTGGGCGGCATTGAGTTCTCCGTGAACGATATAGGTTTCGCCGGTGCCGCCGCGTTTCTGCAGTTCGCCAAACCACCAGCGGAAATCATCGGCATCGGCGTGGGCTGACAGACCGTTGACAACTTCTACGCGGGCGCGTACGGGAATTCGTCGTCCGAAGATGCTGACTTCCGGGCGACGTTCCACCAGCCGACGCCCCAGCGTATGCTCGGCCTGAAATCCGATGATCATGACTGTGTTGCGTTCATCATCGAGCGAGTGTTTCAGGTGATGTACGATGCGACCGTTTTCGCACATTCCGCCGGCTGCGATGATCACCAGCGGGCCCGGCGTGCGATTCAGGGCCATGCTTTCGTCCTGAGTTCTGACATATGTGAGTCCCGGGAAGCTGAACACATCGTCGTCATGCCGCAGTGAGTTTTGCACATCGCTGTCCATGTCATCGGTGTGCTGGCGATGCACGTCTGTCAGGCGAGTGGCGAGGGGGCTGTCGATGAACACGGGAACGCGGCATAACTGACTGCGGTTGCGAAGTTCGTTAAGCAGAAAGGCCAGCATCTGCGTGCGGCCAAGACTGAACGCCGGAATAATGACTCGACCACCCAGTTCGGCGGCCCGGCAGATAATCCGCTGCAGCTCGTCACTGACATTCGCGGTGTCCGGGTGCTGGCGATTGGCGTAGGTGGATTCGCAGATCAGGACATCGCAGCGTTCGACGGTTTCCGGGTCCATCAGGATGGGCTGGTGGCGGCGTCCGAGATCGCCCGTGAAGACCACGCGACGGATTTCGCCGGCATCCAGCAGCTCGAGCTCACTGATGGCAGCGCCGAGGACGTGGCCGGCATGCAGGAATCGCAGTCGGACTCCCGGTGCGATTTCCTGCCAGTCGTGCATGGGCTGGGGTTCGAACAGTTTGGCTGCATGGCGGGCATCATCTTCGGTGTACAGCGGCCCCGGGATGTGCGTGCGGTCGCGATAGTGCTTGCGCTGCTCGTAAGCGGCGTCTTCTTCCTGGATTCTGGCGCTGTCGCGGAGCATGATGCTGGCGATGTCGGCGGTGGGTGCCGTGCAGCAGATCGGACCGCGAAAACCGGCTTTCCAGAGTCCTGGCAGGTTGCCGCAGTGGTCGATGTGTGCGTGAGAGAGGACAACGGCATCCAGTTTGCGGGGCAGGCAGCGGAACTGTTCATTGCGGAGCCGGCATTCTTCTTCGCGTCCCTGGAAGAGGCCGCAGTCGAGCAGGATGCGTGCTTCGGTGGTTTCGAGGAGGTGCTGGCTGCCGGTGACTTCTGAGGCGGCCCCCAAAAATGTCAACTTCATGATCCGCAGGTCCTTTTTATGTGGCTAAGGCAGTGCGACTGTGGTGGATTTGCCGGACTGAAAAGTGTACATGTTTACACTTTATCATCACAGCAGGCGTTTTTTGAAGATTTTCCGCGAACATTCAGCGTGAGCTGCGCGTTGAGGATACTGCGGCTGAATTTGGTTAACTGCAAAGATCACCAGTGGTATTCTCGCTGGTCTGTGCGTGAACCTTGCGGCAGCGGTCAAAAAAAGTGGATTTTTTAGCAAAATCCCACTGATTTGTGGCGAAGATTTGTACAACGGTGGCTGTAGTAGTGGTTAAGCTGTGGTGCAGGGTTTGTTTTGATCTGGCTGCATTTTGCGGCCTTGTGCTGTCCTGTGCAGCCTTGTGCGGTGTCTGGAGCTGACATGAAGCGGCGTGCTGAAAATTTCGGGGTCTCTGTTGCCGGCCGGAAGTTGTTTTCGGTGGTGCTGTGTGTTCCTGCGCTGATGTTTGTGACTGCTTTGCCGTCTGCGGTTGTGGCTGACGAACCGGCGGGCAAGGCTGCGGCAACGGGTGCCGAGGTGCCTTTGGGTGAATTCATCGACCAGCAGATTCGTCAGGGCTGGTCTGACAACGAGATTCAGGCATCACCGGTGGCTGGTGATGAAGAGTGGGTTCGGCGGGTGTATCTGGACCTGGTCGGTCGCATACCGACTCTGACTGAAGCTCGTGAATTCCTTGCCGACAAGAATCCTCGCAAGCGTGCCATTCTGGTGGATGCTCTGCTTGAGAACGAGGACTACGTGCGGAACTTCACAACGATCTGGACGAACAATTCGATTGGCCGTGGTGCTCCGCAGCGTGTCAGTCGCACGGGCATGGAAAAATTCTACCGCGAGGCATTTGCGAAGAATCGTCCGTGGAACGAGATCGTGGTGGACATTCTGACGGCTTCTGGTCATTACGAAGAGAACGGCGCCGTCAACTACATTTTGGCTCAGATGCAGATGCCGGACGATGCGGTGCAGCTGACCGCCATGACGACTCGACTGTTTCTCGGACTGCAGGTCCAGTGTACTCAGTGTCACAACCATCCGTTCAACAAGTGGCAGCAGGACCAGTTCTGGGAGTTCAACAGTTTCTTCCGACAGGTTGACAAGCGTGATCATCGCAAGCTGGATCCTAAGACAGGTCGGCAGGTCGATGATTATTCAGAGGTTGTCTGGAAGGAATTCACGGGTCCTGTCTATTACGAGAAGCGCAGCGGGATGATGCAGGTTGCATTTCCGCGGTTTCAGGGTCACGAGGTGGATCCGGGTGTCGGTGTGGACCGTCGTGCAGAGCTGGCGAAGCTGATTACCGAGCCGGCTGACGGCGAGCCGGCTCAGCTGGCCCAGGCGATGGTGAATCGCACGTGGAGTCATTTCTTTGGCTACGGGTTTACTCGACCTGTCGACGACATGGGGCCTCACAATCCCGCCAGTCATCCAGAGCTGCTGAAGCGTCTGGCTCGGGAATTTGTGGCAGCCAACTATGATGTGAAGCAGCTGGTGCGGTGGATTGTGTCGACCGAAGCGTATCAGCTCAGCAGTCAGTATAGTGACAAGAACAGGATTGACGATCCGGCGGCTGGTGAGATGCCGCTGTTCAGTCACATGTATCTGAAGTCGATGCAGGCCGAGCAGCTGTATGATTCTCTGATTGTCGCCAGCAATGCTCACCAGTCCGGCAACGGCAGCTGGAGTGCTCAGGAGGAGCAGCGACGTCGCTGGATGCAGCAGTTTGTGGTGGCGTTTGACAACGACGAGAACGACGAATCGACGACATTCAACGGCACGATTCCTCAGGCGCTGATGATGATGAACAGCGAGCTGATTGACAAGGCGTGCAGTGTTGAGCGGGGCAGCTTTTTGTTTGAGCAGATGAGCAGTCCTGGCGGAGAGCCGCAGAAGATCAACGACCTGTACCTCGCCGCTTTGACTCGCAAGCCAACCAAGGCTGAACTGACGAAGATGCAGAAGGCGTTGGCGCGGTACGGTGCGGCGAAGCTGAACGGATATCAGGACATGTTCTGGGCATTGCTGAATTCGAACGAGTTCATCTTTATCCACTGAGTTATTTTTATTGTGGACCACGTTGAAGTTTTAAGTGTTTTTTACCTTCCGGGATTAGCAAGAGGTGTTTGCAATGTCACTCTGGACCAACTACGGAATGAATCGTCGCCATTTCATGCAGCATATGGCGACGGCAGCCGCCACGATCCCGGCGATGAATTTCCTGTCACATGTGCAGGCCAACGCTGACGTGTTGAAAAGCAGTCAGAAGTCCTGCATTTTGATGTGGATGGGCGGTGGTCCTCCGACGATCGACATTTGGGACCTGAAGCCGGGTTCGAAGAACGGCGGCGAGTTTCAGCCGATTGATACGGCGGCACCGGGCGTGCAGATTTCTGAGCACATGCCGGAAACGGCAAAGATGTTCGCTGATCTCTCACTGGTTCGCTCCATGAGTACTCGGGAAGCCGACCACGGCCGTGGCCGTTACTACATGCAGACCAGTTATGTGCCGAACCCCACTGTAGTGCATCCGACCTTTGGTTCGGTGGTCAGCTACGAAATTGGCCGCAACCGGAAGGCTCTGGAGATTCCGGCCTTTGTATCGGTTGACGGCGGAGCTGGCCAGGCGGGTTTTCTGGGCATGAGTCATGCTCCGTTTGTCGTGGACAACACCGGACGTATTCGCAACGAGCCTTCGGAAGAAAGCCGTCAGCGTCTGGGTGCTCGTCTGACGATGCTGGACGAGATTGAAGCTGGCTTCATGAATTCTCGTCGCGGTGAGCTCCCGAAGGCTCATCAGGACGTCTACAAGAATGCAGTCAACCTGATGACTTCTCGCCAGATGGCTGCCTTTGACGTAGCGAAGTCGGATCCGATGCTGGGTCTGGAAGCTGAAACCGATGCAGTCCGTGATGCTTACGGTCGCAACGGTTTTGGTCAGGGCCTGCTGATGGCTCGCCGACTGGTGCAGGTTGGTGTGCCATTTGTGGAAGTGAACATGGGTGGCTGGGACCTGCATGCCGGCGTCTTCGATACTCTGAAGAACCAGCGTCTGCCGCAGCTTGACAAGGGAATTGCGGCGATCACGGCCGAC
Source organism: Planctomycetaceae bacterium (assembly GCA_046075365.1). Taxonomy (GTDB): domain Bacteria; phylum Planctomycetota; class Planctomycetia; order Planctomycetales; family Planctomycetaceae; genus SXXK01. The sequence goes on along the minus strand of JBJTPZ010000213.1, from coordinate 11,218 downwards.
CTGAAGGCTCGTGGTATGCTGGACAACACAGTCCTGGTGTGGATGGGTGAATTCGGACGAACTCCGCGAATCAATCAGGACGTGGGTCGTGACCACTGGGCGGCATCATGGAGTGTGATGCTGGGTGGTGGTGGTCTGAAGAATGGTCAGGCGGTTGGTGCGACTGACAAGGACGGAGTGCAGATTGCGGACGGCAGCAAGGCCTATTTGCCGGGCGACATCTGGGCGACCGTGGCGCATGCGATGGGGATTCCGATCAACACGGTGCACACATCGAAGCGTGGTCGTCCGATGAAGCTGGCCAACGGCGGAACTCCGATTCAGGAACTGATCGGCTGAGATTTCTGGCGGAAATCGCTGGCAGGACGGCTGGCGTATTTTGAAGGAATTCGGGCATGCCCGGCTCTCGTTGAGGGCCGGGCATTTGTCTGGAATCAGCGAGCGGTGAATGACTGACGCAGCACCTGACAGTGGCCAGTCGTCCGGGGCGGGCGGAGGCGGTCCGAACGAAGACTTCGTGCGGCTGTTTACGACGATCCAGCGACCGTTGTATCTGTCGATATTGCCGATGGTGCATACTCCTGCTGACGCCGAAGAGGTGTTGCAGGAGGCGAACGTGGTGATTCTGAGCAAGTGGGCTCAGTTTACTCCGGGCACCAACTTTCTCGCCTGGGCTCGCGCGATTGCTCGCCTTGAAGTCCTGCGATTTCGTCGTCGCAGTTTTCATCGGGTGCAGTTGCTGGATGACGACGTGATTGAGCTGATAGCAGAGAAGCTGGAAGCAGAGCAGCTGGATCTGGATGAACATCGCGAGGCACTGGTGCATTGTGTGGGGCGACTGCGGCAGGCGGATCAGGATTTGATACGTCGACGATATGCGGCGGGTGCCAATGGTGATCGTGTCGCGGGTGACCTGGGGCGTCCTGCGAATTCGGTCTATCAGTCTCTGGGGCGGATCAGGCGGATGCTGGTGGAGTGTGTGCGGCGGCGTTTGGCGGGCGGGGGTGCGACATGACGACGCAGGGTGCTGAGTCGGTCGGGCAGTCACCGGAAAATGATGAACTGTTGCGGCTGGCGAATCTGTGGTGTGAGGGTGACCTGGGGGACGAGCAGTTGGCCCGGATGCAGCATTTGCTGCGTTCCGACAGTGCTCTGTTGTCGCTGTTCGTCCGTTTCATGCAGGTGCATGGAAGTCTGGCCTGGGATGCCGGTCGTATTTTGGTGGATCCGCATCACAAGCTGGGTTTGGAGGCAGCGGCAGTAGCCTGTGTGTCAGACCCGGAATTGTTATTTGCCGACCCGGTGTCGTTGCGTGCGGGCAGGGGTCGTCGCTGGACGGTGGCAGCGGTTGCTGTGTGTTGTCTGTTGCTGGCAGGTGTATCTGGCTGGCTGGCTGGTCGCCACCACGAGGCTGCTCCGGTGCTGGTGCATGCTGTTTCGCAGCAGTCGTCTCAGCAGGCTGTTTCTTCGGACGTTGTATCGCCCGGGGCGTCTCAGCAGGATCCTGTGATTGCCGAGCGGGCGCCGCTGCAGCTGAACGGTCTGGCAGCTTCAGGTGAGGCAGCTGGTGGCGTGGCTGATGCCGGGCATACGGAATCTGAAACACCGGCGGTGTCGGAATTGGTATTGCCTGGAACAGCGACGGATGCGACGGTGGTGGCTGAGATTGACCGTCTTCTGGAGCGTGGCTGGACGGAGAACAGCGTTCAGCCGGCGGCGGCGGCGAATGACTATGAGTGGGTTCGCAGGACTCATCTGGTGCTGACCGGTCGGATTTCCACCGAGTCTGAGGCGAACGACTTTGTGAAGTCGTCTGATCCGCAGAAGCGTCAGCGGCTGGTTGCTCAGCTGGCTGCAGATACGGCGACGGCCGAGAATTTGGCAGAGGTATGGACGAATCTGCTGATTGGCCGCAGCAATGCCCGCAAAGTCGATCAGGACTCCTTGTGGAGCTTCCTGCGGACGCAGTTTGCGGGTAATCGGCCGTGGATGGAGACGGTGGGTCGACTGATTGCGGCGGAGGGTCGCAGTGATCGTCAGGGTGAGACCAATTTTTTGCTGGCGCATCTGAACGATCAGGCGACTCCGGCAACCGCCGTGACTGCTCGCCTGTTTCTGGGGCGTCAGGTGCATTGCACTCAGTGTCATGATCATCCGTTTGCGCGTGAGCGACGGCAGGACGAGTTCTGGTCATTGAATGCGTTCTTCAAGCAGGCGGTGCGTGAGCGTGTTGACCAGTCTGCTTCGCTGCCGGGTGCTGTGGTCTGGTCGCTGCGTGATGATGGCAGTGAGGGGATGACGTTTTACGAAAACCTGCGGGGTCAGCAGAAGGCGGTGCTGCCTGAGTTTGGCGGTCAGGTGGCGGAATCTTCGGGTTCGCGCAGAGCGGCTTTGGCGAAGCTGCTGGCTGAGGATGATCAGCTGCAGGTTTCGAAGGCCATGGTGAATCGGGTGTGGGCGATGTTCTTTGGGTATGGGTTTACGAACCCGATTGATGACATTGGTCTGCACAATCCCGCCAGTCATCCGGAGCTGTTTGACTATTTGACGAAGGCGTTTGCTGAATCGGGATATGATCTGCGTCGTCTGATGAGCTGGGTAGCGATGTCAAGGGCGTTTGGGTTGTCCAGTGAGCAGCCGGAATCACTGGTGGCCACTGATGATCCTCAGGAAGGCGGCCTGCCGTTATTCTCCCGCATTTATGCTCGCCCCATGGGACCGGAGCAGGTGTATGATTCGCTGCGGACGGCGATTGTATCATTGTCGGGGCGGGGCGATGCGGCTGCCGAGGGTGGTGGAATTCGGCATCGACGTGAGTGGGTTGAGCAGTTTGTGCGTGCCTGGGGTACGGACGACAACGAAGAGTCGCTGGTGTTTGGCAGCGACATTTCGCAGGCATTGCTGATGATGAACGGCCGGGATCTGGAGCAGGCAATTCCGCAGGCGGCGGCAACGGCTGTGAATGGTGCACAGGCGGATGGTCCGGCAGTGACGGCCTCATTGCGGCATCTGGCACTGGGTACATTGAATCGCGAACCGACTGAGCAGGAGGAGCGGATTTATCGAAACCGCTACCGCACGCTGACTCGTACCATGTCTGCTCAGGATGCCATGAAGACAGCGGCAGAGGACATGCTGTGGGCGTACCTGAACAGCAGCGAGTTTGTGTCGGTGCACTGACCGGCTGACCGGCTCAGGTGATTGGTGCGGGCGGTCGGGTCAGTGAGAATCTGGCGTGTTCAAGGAAGCAGCGTACAGCGTCCAGTGCCGTCTGATCGGACATCAGAAAGCTGTGCAGTCGGGGAATGCGCAGGAAGTCGGCTGCGCCTTGCAGGCGAGTGCTGGCGACAGTGACAGTGCCGTCATCATCACCTGGCAGCAGCTGGTTGTATCCTTCATCATCGCCTCGTCCCCCCGCAATGACTCCGAACGGAAACGCGGGGACAGGCAGACTGGCAAGTGCGCTGCCGGTGCCGCCGGCCAGCTCTTGTCCGGCCGGTCCCCAGATTGCCCGGAACAGGAAGAACTTCTTCAGCATACCGGCCAGTTCGGCTCCGTGATTGGGAGTTCCCATCATGATGAGTCGATGGCAGCGAGGATCCGGCATGTCCTGCAGCATGCGTCGCACCACAAGTCCGCCCATGCTGTGTACGACAAAGCTGATGCGATCGGCGGAGGTCAGCGACTGGATGAGTTGTTTGAGATAGTCTGCGCAGTCCGCCAGTGAGACTCGAGTGCTGGGATAGTCGAATGGCACGCAGCAGACAGGCAGATCTGCGAGGGTGCGGGCGACGGCGTGCAGGGATTTGGATGAGCGTCCAATTCCGTGAATCAGCACAACAGCGTGTCCGGTATCGGGTGGCAATTGTCGATCGCGAACGATTGCTTCGAGTGCCGAGCGGCATTCGGCTTCGGTACCCGAAGCATATCGGCGATCGCTGGCGTCCAGCAGTCGGAAGTGACCGGTGAAGACATTTCGCTGGATGCGAAAGCCGGCTCGGAACGCCACGTCGCCCCAGAATTGACGTCCACCCAGTGTTGGCAGGCCAGGCTGCGGGACGCTGTCAGTGGATTCTTCCGGAGCCGGCATGGCGGGGTCGTCTGCAGGAGTATTGGGGATGGCTTCGTCGGCTGCCTGACAGTTCTGTGATCGTCCGCCAATGCCTGCGGCTGCAGCTGTCAGTCCGGCAAGCATTGTGCGACGGTTGATGATCATCAGGGCTGTCCGGGCAGCAGAGACATGGTCTTTCAGGAAAACAACAGTTCGAGGTCTTCGACGGACAGATCTTTCAGCACGTTGCTGCTGTCATCACCAGCGAGGATGGCGTCGGCCAGTTCACGCTTTTGCTTCTGCAGCTCGGCAATCTTTTCTTCCACAGTATCACGACAGATCAGGCGATAGGCAAACACGGTGCGAGTCTGTCCGACGCGGTGAGCTCGGTCGATCGCCTGAGCTTCCACGGCGGGGTTCCACCATGGATCCAGCAGGAACACGTAGTCGGCGGCGGTCAGGTTCAGACCGAGTCCCCCGGCTTTCAGGCTGATCAAAAACACCGGGCAGGCCGGGTCGTCCTGGAAATGCTCGACACGGGCCTTGCGGTCACGAGTCTTGCCGTCGAGGTATTCATAAACAATACCCTGGCGGTCCAGGTGTTCGCGGAGAATGCTGAGCATGCTGGTGAACTGTGAGAACACGAGGGCTTTGTGGCCTTCTGAGATCAGTTCCTGCAGGTGTGGTACCAGCACGTCCAGTTTGGCATATGGTTCGGATTCGTCGCCGCGTTTCAGCAGGGCAGGGTGGCAGGCAGCCTGTCGCAGTCGCAGCAAAGCTTCCAGCACGTGCATGCGAGTTTTGGCGATGCCCTGTTCCTGCACCATTCCCAGCAGCGAATCGCGATAGTGCAGTCGCAGCTCGTCGTACAGACGTCGCTGTTCCGGTTCCATATCGCAGACGATAGTCTCTTCCAGGCGGTCAGGCAGTTCAGCTGCCACCTGTTTTTTGGTGCGCCGCAGAATGAACGGACGCAGACCCTTGGCCACCATTTCACGTGATTCACGGCTGTCCGGATCGGAAATGTGAGTACGGAAGGCCGTGCTGCGTCCCAGCATGCCGGGATTCAGGAATTCAAAGATGGACCAGAGGTCTCCGGCGTTGTTTTCAATCGGGGTACCGCTGAGTGCCAGTCGGAAGTTGGCTTTCAGCAGCCGCGATGCGCGGGCAATCTGCGATGACGGATTCTTGATGGTCTGGGCTTCATCGAGCACGACATAGTCGAAATCGATGTCCTTCAGCACCGCAATGTCTCGTCGGATGGTGCCGTATGTCGTCAGGATCAGATGGTGACGACTGAAGTCTGCTCGCGAATTTGCCCGCTCCAGCCCAGTGTATTCCATCACCCTTAATCCGGGTGCAAAGCGTGCACATTCACTGGACCAGTTGAACATCAGTGAACGAGGCACCACAACGAGCGACGGTGGCGGCGTTTTCACGTCCTCGAGACGCCGCAGCAACATCGCCAGGAACTGCACGGTTTTGCCGAGACCCATGTCGTCCGCAAGACACCCGCCGAAGTTGAAGTCACCCAGAAATTTCAGCCACGACAGGCCCTCACGCTGATAACCTCGCAGCTCGCCCACGAAAGTCGCCGGAACTTCCACCTGCTCAAGCCCGCTGAAGTTGCGGAAGCGTTCCCGCATGCGTTCGAAGCCGGCGTCAATCTCGACCGATTCCTGCGAAGCCAGCAGAGCATCCAGCAGGGCGGCCTGTGAGGTGGAGAATCGCAGACCGTCCTCGGTTGTGGTACCGAGCCCCGAGATCATGCCGATCTGTTCCAGCCATTCTTCAGGCAGAATCCCCAGCGATCCGTCATCCAGTCGTACCGTGGAATCGCCACGCTCGAGCGCACGCAGCAGTTCGGGGAACGAGACCGAACGACCTTCAAAATCAACCTCAGTATGCACGTCAAACCAGTCCGTATCCGAACTGACCCGGAAACGCAGCCCGCCCGCCTGACGCACCTTGCTGCCGTCCGCGAACACGTTCCAGCCGCCCTCAACCAGCTCACGCACAGCGCGACCGAGGTCCCGTCGAGCAATCTCGACGTTGACCGTCTGCTTCAGATCACCCAGGCGACGCCGGAAACCCGTCTGCCGCAGACGCTCCCAGCACTGACCCTCAAAGCTGCGATCCCGAATGATGCAGCGACTGTTTTCACGCTGCACAACGGCCCAGCGAGCACTGCTGCCGGATACCGGCAGTCCCATGTACTCGAAAATGACTTCCGCATTGAGCGAATCGTTGCGCCAGCGAGTCATCGGGGGCGCGGAAATACGGAGCATCGGCTGAGGCTGAACACGAACCTCTTCCAGCTGCAGCTCTTTAGGCAGATCCAGACGCGGCAAAGACGGAATGTCCAGCAGCCGGTCCACAAAATCATGCTGGTCCGACAGCGGTATCTGCAGCGGACCAGCCGCAGTCAGCCCACGCATCCACTCAGGTGCACCAAAATCGCGGAGCAGGCAAATGCTGTCACTGGTCACCACAAATCCACCAGGAATCACCAGCGGAACTTCGGACAGTTCCAGCACTTCATCGTTGCGCACCAGCAGACCGCTGACCTTCCAGCCCTCGACTTCGGTGTCACGACGTACCCGTATCGTCAGCTCCCACGGCTCGCCTTCGTCCCATGACAGATGCTGCTGACCGGCTTCGTCACTGCCCAGAATTCGCAGACGACTGCTGCGACACATGTCCGGAAGAATCAGCTGACCCAGCTCCCAGGGCACCTGGAAACGGTGTGCCGATGTTCGCAGCTCGGCCTGCTGAGTCGACCAGTTGGTCCGCTCTGGAATCGCCCCCGCCAGATACGACAGAAACGTCCGGTCGTCCTCATGCTCAATCTGATCCAGTTCGCCCGGACGCACCTTCAGCGGCTTGATCTTGCCCCACTGTCCGCCCGCACGCCGCTGTCGCTGCGAAGCCTGAATCACCAGTTTGCCGGATTCACGGCTGGCTTCGATGTCCACCTCATAAAAAATCTGCCGCTCTTCAGAATCACCGCCGCCCCGCGAATCCGGTGTCCCGCTCATCTCGCCCGATAATTCTGCCAGGCGCGCTTCCCAGGGGCGAGTCGGTCGGACAGGAGCCGGCGGACGAGCCTTCGCCTTGCCACGCGGCATCCGCGATTCACCGTCCGGATCAGGACCAGCGGAATCCAGATCGTCCGCCGTCAGCGGCTGATTCAGTACAGGAGCCACAAACGGCAGCAGACGCCCCGGACGAATCGCCGGATTCACGAATCCACGCTGATCAGCCGCCAGCACCGTACCCCACAAATGCTTGCAGGACTTGCTCTTCGTAAACTGATCACACGTACAAAACAGACTGATGTCCTCAGGCTGGTAACGAAGCTGAGTCTGGTACTCGGCCCCGTCCACCACCACACCAAAGACGTTCTCTGTCGTAACGCGAATCAAAGAGACCCGCTCGGCTTCAATGTACGCCGCTCCGCGATGACGCAGGTCCGCCCGGAATCGCGACTGCAATAGCTCCGCCAGTGTCATAGGTCAGCAAATATCTGTATCAGTGGGAACACAGTCAGTGGTTTCTGCACGAAACGATGACCACACCCCTGGAATTCTGTGGAAGCTGCTGAACACAGCCTTGCACCCGCCCTGCCAGCCATGCCTGAAAAAACACGCATCGCTGACACCCGTAGTCCGCTGCCACACTGCCAACCAGACCAGACCAGCGACGTCCTGTCCCACCGGCTGACTGACCGCAAAACAGCGGACCGCGAAGCCTAATCAATCAGGGGCTCGCTGACCAGAACAGCTCGCCGGATTCGCAAACTCAGCCACAGGTCCGCGCATAAAAAACCGGATCGAAGAGAAAAGAGCAGCCTCCGTGCCAAAATGCCATCCGTGAATGAGCGTTTTGGCCGCCGCCAGTTCCTGTTGAGTGAGCCAGCCGCGGAAAATCAAGGTTTCCCCGAGCTTCGTCGCCCTTTTCTGCTTCGATCCGTTCTGCGTCCAGGTGAAAACAGGTTCTCTGCCAGACTCACTGCGTCAGCTGCTTGAATAATTCGCCAAATTCCGGCATCTCGTCCCGCTGGACCGCATGCCACGCGTCCGGATGCCACAGCTCAACACAAATCACAGCGCCCACCACCACCAGCTCCTGGCCCGCCACACAGCCCAAAAACCCCCGAAAACTCTCGGGAATCAACAGCCGTGAACGATTCGCCAGACGCACTGTCTGATGACGAGTCGACAACAGACGGCCCAGCCGCTGCACGTCACCCCAGCGCTGCTCCATCCGGCCAGCATCAATCTTCTGGCGCAATAAAGCGATCCCGCTGTCCAGCCGCTGCTGCCAGGCCGCCGGACGCCACAGACTGCAGCAGCCAGCACGCTCTTTCGCCAGAATCACGTCACCACCTTCGTCCGTGACAGACTCCGCCAGATCAGCAGGCAACATCAGTCGAAAACGATCGTCGATCGTTCGCCAGTGCTCACCAGTGATAAACATGGCTGACAGTCCGGAAGGGGGCGGGGACAGTGCTCGGGCTGGAAAGCCCGAGCTACGTTTTGCAGGGCCGTCCGAAACCTGCGGAGGCCAGCCTAACGGGCAGAAAACCCACTTTCAACAGTATTTCAAAGATCATTTTGGGATTGTGTCCCACAACGATCTCAACAATACGCAGTTGAGGGGTGCCGGGCAAGGCTCCGCCCGCTGCAGCCGCACAGATTTTTCCGATTGCAAGGAAAAACGGGGCTGATGAGGGGTGTTTCCGGCGTGTTTCAGGGCTTTTCGGCGATGACGACGGCACCTGGGGCAAGGAAAATACCCAGCGTGTGCCAAAGAGCAGTGCCCAGTCCGAAACTGAGTTTCACCGGCAGGCTGGTTTTTTCGCTGTGCACAGCTCCCCGGGGAGACGCGCTGACGATGCGAAAGCCTGTCTGCTCAAGCAGCCCCAGCAGGCTGCCGAGGGGCATCGAGAACCGATGATCATTCACAGCTCGCCGCAGCAGTTTCTGGCCGGCCGCGGGAGTGACCTGCTGCAGCCGGGCTCCCAGTGTCGCCAGCCACGATTTGTCCACGACTCGCATTACCAGCAGGCCACCGGGTTTCAGGCGATCATAGATCTGCCGCAGCTCGGCGGGCTGGTCGGGCCAGTAAATATTGGCGTCCAGCACCGTGATCACATCCAGAGGCTCGGCGGTCAGTCGGAATTCTTCTGCCCGCCCGCATACCTGGGCCTGAAATCCCAGTTTTTGCACGTGTTTGACGGCAGCGGGCACGATGTCGTAGCCCAGTACCTGGAACCCGGCTGCGGCCGCAGCCTGCAGGAAGCCGCCATATGCACAGCCCACATCCAGCAGCGTCCGCCCGGCCGGACTGACCAGGCGACAGATACTGTGCAAAATGGACTGATACATCAGTTCCTTGAACGCGTTCAGCTGGGCACCCTGTTCAGAGTCACCCCAGGTCATCTGCTGCGTGTGTTCGACTTCGGATTCCAGGGCATACTCCCGGTCCATGAAGTACGAGTGGCAGTCGCTGCACTGCAGCCAGTTGGTTTGCCCGCGAGCATTGACGAACTGCCACGCGTGCGCAGCAGTTTCCGCAGCTGCGCCGCAGGCCGGACAGCAGCCTGAGCCGGCTGCCGGGGTGCGGGGCAATTCCTGAGCGATATGAGAGAGAGACCTGGCGGCCGACATCTCGCAGGGTCCTGTCGTGTCACGGCTGAGCGATGTTGGTGGCAGTTGTCCGCCACCGTGGCGGGGCAGTATCGGGCAGATTTCGTAAAGGTGTCAATACGGGTGTGCCCGGCAGCCGAAACCGGGCTCGTGGTGGCAGGAAAATCGCGAAAATGCGTCGTTTTGGAGCGGCATTTTTTGCCGAAACGGACGGATTGGGCTGACGGGCGGTCGCGGAACCGGCCCCGCCAGGTTGAATCTGCAGTCCCGCTGACCTAATCTGTGCTTTCCACGGAATCACTGCAGACTCTTTTACGAGGCTGTGTCTCATTCGGAAACCGTCATGATTCTCAGCGGCAGCGAAATCAGGGCTCGACTTGGCAGCGATATAAAAATCGAGCCGTTTAATGAGGATCAGCTGAATCCGAACAGTTACAACCTGCGGCTGCACAACGAGCTGCTGGTGTACGAAGAGATTGTGCTGGACATGCGTCGTCCCAATCGCTTTCGGCGTCTGGCGATTCCGCAGGAGGGTCTGGTGCTGCAGCCGGGTCAGATGTACCTGGGACGCACCATAGAATACACCGAGACTCGCAATCTGGTGCCGATGCTGGAGGGTCGATCATCGATTGGTCGTCTGGGCATGTTTGTGCACGTGACGGCGGGATTTGGCGATGTTGGTTTCTGTGGATACTGGACGCTGGAGATGATTGCGATCCAGCCGATCCGTATTTACCCGGGAGTGCAGGTCTGTCAGATCTTCTATCACACGGTGGAAGGCGACATCACGGAATATCACGGTGGCAAGTACCAGAAGAATTCAGATATTCAGCCCAGCTTTTTGTTCAAGGAGCTGTCACAGCGTGAGGATCGGCAGATGAAGCTGGGATTTGAGGACCAGTCATCCGGGGGTTAGCCGCCGAGTCATCGCAGCTGTTGAATATTGAGTGTGTTTTTTTTGCACGCGAAGCCGCGAAGCAGGCTGGTGTGGTGCTGTTGCGGCAGCTGCGTTGCCTGCTGTGCCGTGGCTGGCCGAGTGGATCGCATGATGTTTGTGCGTTCCGTGCGATTCCTTCGCGTCTTCGCGTCTTCGCGTGAGTCAGCCGTTCATTGTGTTTTTTGCACGCGAAGCCGCGAAGCCGCGAAGCAGGCTGGTGCTGTTGAGGCAGCTGCCTTTCCCGCGGCAGGCAGATCTCGGCCTGGAAAGTCCGAGCTGCGGATGAGGAAACGGACGAGGAACAGGAAAAAGGGATTGCTGTGGCTAAAAAGCGGAGCCTGTGAGTTGCGGTCCGAGTCCGGGCTCGGTAGTTGGGGGACTGGTACTTTAACGGACCTGCGAGGCAGATTCGTGACGGGTCATCGGGGGGTAGCGTTCGGGGAGAGCATTCGATGCGGTTGAACGATGTGGTGCTGTCGTGTCTGGCGATGTTCAGCTGGTGTCTGCTGGCGAGCTGCAGCGAGGGGCAGGCCCAGACGCCGCCAAACATCATTGTGATCCTGGTGGATGACCTGGGGT
>JBJTPZ010000212.1:0-2186 GCA_046075365.1 Planctomycetaceae bacterium | reverse complement strand
CGAGGGACGTTGAAGACCAGCTTATGGCACTGTTCGCCAAACGCTACCACAGCTTGCCGGTTGCGAACGGTGCTGGTGCCTGGAATCGGCTGCGTGATCTGATAGATGGCCCGGGGTAACCGTTTGCGGAAATAAGAGACGCAGTTCTGCGGATGCCGTCGGTTCTCGTACAGCTCAACTGTGGCTCAGCAGGGGAAGGAGTAGCCGGTCAGCGGTTCATCCTTCGGATAATCGACACGAGTTATCGATACCCGCAGAGTTGTCACAGATTGAGGAGAACAATTGCTGCCGTCAGGAGGTGAAATGAAGGAGATTGCGGACTCGAGCTTAGGCACTGCTAAAACAGGTGCACAAAAAAGATGCGGTCGTCATTTTTCTTCGGGATTTCAAATCCTGCGTGCTGAGACCGCGGCAGCAGGAACCTTTGCAAAAACCCTGGGCGTGAACCTTGCAGGCTGTTCATCGCGGGATCCTTCAAAGCTGCACGGGGGATGACTGAGCTGCAAACAGTTCTGTCTGACAGTTCAGTCACCACCCCGCCGCCGCTTCGACGCGAGACTCGGGTATTCCTCAGCAGGTTGCTTCCCAGCAGAGCCTGCCTCCGCTTCTCCGAGCACCAGACAGAATGCCACAACGGCTGGGGCTAAGCAAATTTGGCGGGCGAGGGAGTGGGGGGAGGCAGGAACAGGGAACGAGGCGCGAGGAACGCAGGAACCAGGCGGTCGGGGTTTCCGGTTTCGACGAAGAGAGATGCACCGGAAAACCAGCCATTCCCCGCATTATACTCGGCCGGGTCGCAGATAATTCCTGCGAGTTCTGTGGGAATCTGTGTCCGAGTCGTTACGCTGACCGTTTCTGCGCAACCTCAGTTCGCAATCGCATGAGTGCCAGCATGTCCTCAGGCTTCGAGTGACCATTTACCAGCATCAGAGTCCCTCGACCAGCCGCGGCTGTTCGGTGAGGGCGTCTACAACAATAATCGCCCCGTGGCCTTCGTCCTCAATCAACGGGTCTGATTCAGCAAATCGCACGTGAATGATCCACTCGTCTCTGTCGTCATGCTTCTCATGAACGACTCGGTCAATCTGAAAATCTCCCAGTCCTATGTCGCGACCGTAGTGTTCCGCAATCTGGCAAACGTTCGTGATCGTGGTGGTCATGCTCATTTTTGGTTCCCGCGGGGCTGAGTTTTGTAGAGTCTGCGAAGATACTGGATGTACTCTGCCGCATGGAGGCGTTCCGAATCATTGAACAAACGCCAGTGATTACTTTTTTGGATCGACGCGAAAACGAACTCCTCACGCTCCAGCTTACTGTTCGCACAATACTCCAGAGGGGAGGCAAGCCAGTGCTCATAGTGTTTCAATTCGTGGACGATCTGATACCTCGTGGCCGGCGACTGCAGAAGTATCCCTGCGCTACCGTCTTTGAATCGAACAAACTGAGCTGCGTCGCCGCTTCGCTGCAGTATGTCCATCGCCCATTCATTACAAATCACCGATACTCGGTTGCGAGCAAGGCGTCGCGAGAGCCTGCTTATCACAGCCTCAGATACGACTTCGCCATTTTTCCAGCCTTTCATGGTGTCCGAAAACCAGTATGGGGGTCAAGGGAACTTGTTGGAACACCGAGCGTTCGTGTGCAAAGTCCAGAGAATTCTGCTGCAGCACGCATTCCTGCGGAATCGCAGAGCACAGTTTCTCGCCCGTGCCGGGCAGCCTGCCGTCAGTCCTTTGTGCCGAAGCGACCGTATACTACCACAATCCTGCAAGAGTTTCCCCTTTTTTCACAAAAAGTCTGCCCGGGTTTCCTGGGGCGTACACCGGAGATCGATGGTCATAACGTCTTTTGAAACCACGCCAGTCGGAGGTATGTCCGGGCTGACCGAGCGGCTGGTGGCGGGATGGTGAAACGGCGATAAAACAGACCAGCCGGGATGTTTCAGTTCCCCGCTGTCGTCAGGCCCCACTGCCCGAACGAATCACAAAATAACGTCCTGTGGTGTGCGGTCGATGTCAATCGGCCGGTCAGGCTTTGGTGCGTTCCTGATGCAGTTCTGGCCGCGCGGGCACGCACCGTTACCAGGGGATTGACATCCCCTGCACGCCTTGTCACGGGGGAGCGGATCCAAAGTACGAAATCAAGTTTCCTTAACACCGTTTCACCATCCTCACCCCTGACTCCTC